>DASQMY010000313.1:0-33921 GCA_035645255.1 Mycobacteriales bacterium | reverse complement strand
GCCGTCCCGCGTGGTGAGGAAGCCGAACGCGGCGATCGCGGCGAGCGCCAGGTCGCGCTTCTCGCACAGCGCGGTGCCGAAGTCGAGGCTCGCCGAGCAGTCGACGACCAACCAGGTCTCCAGCTCACGGTCGGCGATGGTGGTCCGGACGTGCGGCGCGGTGGACCGCGCGGTGAGGTTCCAGTCCATCCGGCGGACGTCGTCGCCCGCCTCGTAGAGCCGCCCGCCGGCCAGCTCCGCGCCGCCGCCCGGCACGAGCCCCTGGTGCTCGCCCTGCAGGATGCCGTCCAGCCGGCGCATCACGAGCAGCTCCAGCTGCCGGAGCGACGCCGCCGGGCGCGCGACCTCGACCGTCACGAGGCGGCCTGCGCCACGCCGCCGACCTGCGCCGGCGTGATGTTCGGGACCGGCACCGTGCTGACCACGCGCTCGACGACCTCCTCCGCGCTCACGTCGTCGGCGAGCGCGTCGTACGTCAGCCAGACCCGGTGGCGCAGGATGTCGCGAGCGACGTCCTGCACGTCCTCCGTCCGGCAGTAGCCGCGGCCGCGGAGCAGCGCGAGCGCGCGGCCGGCCGCCACCAGGCCGAGCGTCGCACGGGGGCTCGCGCCGTGGGCGATCAGCGGCTCCAGGTCCGACATGCCGAACGCCGCCGGCTCGCGGGTCGCGTGCACCAGCCGGACGACGTAGTCGACGACCGCGCCGTGCATGAACACCGCGGTGCTCTCGGCCTGCAGCTCGAGCAGCCGCTGCGGTGTCAGGATCGCCCGCGGCTGCGGCCGCTCGCCGCTCATCCGGTGGATGATCTCGAACTCCTCGCGCGGCGACGGGAAGTTGACGAGCACCTTCATCAGGAACCGGTCGCGCTGCGCCTCGGGGAGCGGGTAGACGCCCTCGCTCTCGATCGGGTTCTGCGTCGCGAGCACCAGGAACGGCGTCGGGACGTCATACGTCGTCCCGCCGATCGAGACGTGACCCTCGGCCATCACCTCGAGCAGCGCCGACTGGACCTTGGCCGGAGCGCGGTTGATCTCGTCGGCGAGCACGACGTTGGCGAAGACCGGGCCGAGCTCGACGTCGAAGCGCTCCTGCGAGGGCCGGTAGATCCGCGTGCCGACCAGGTCGGCCGGGACGAGGTCCGGCGTGAACTGCAGGCGCTTGAAGTCGCCGCCGACGACGCGCGCGACGGTCTCCGCGGCGAGGGTCTTCGCGAGGCCGGGCGCGCCCTCGAGCAGGCAGTGGCCGCGGGCCAGCAGGCAGACGAACAGTCGCTCGATCATCCGGTCCTGTCCGACGACGACGCGCTTCACCTCGAACAGCGCCTCCTCCAGCACGCTCGTCGAGCTGCTCATCGGGCTCCCTCTCGATCGGTACGCGGTACGGCCGACCTACCCGAAACGACCGTGCCCCCGGGAAGGTGCCCGCTGGATCCGCCGCGCGGTGCATCACGGCGCCGGCGGCCGACTCCTACTCCACCGAGGGAGGGCAGCCGTCCTCCGACCCTGGACCTGAGGAGTCATCATGCGCATCCAGCGCCCCCGTCACTCGACCGTCGTCGCCTACCTCGCCCTGTTCATGGGCCTCGGCGGCACCGCAGTGGCCGCAACCGGCGGCCCGTTCGTCCTCGGCGCGGCGAACTACGAGAACCGCCCGGCGGTGCTGCACAACACCGCGGGCGGCAGCGCGCTCCGCCTCAGCACCAGCAGCACGACGACCGCGCCGTTCTCGGTCAGCAACGGCACGAAGGTGCCGCTGCTCAACGCCGACCGCCTCGACAACCTCGACTCGTCGCAGCTGCAGCGCCGCGTCCTCGGCAGCTGCCCAGCCGGCAAGGCGATGCGCGCTGTCGGTGCCACCGGCGCGGTGGCGTGCGTCAGCCTGCCGCGCGCGACGAGTGCCCGCTCGGCGCACCGGGGCTCCGGTCCGTGGGGCGCGCCGACCGGTCCGGGGTTCACGACCGTCGTCACGCAGACCGTGCCCAAGGGGTTCTACGTCATCACGGCCAAGGCGACCCTCATCACCTCGCAGACCACCGGCTCGGACTGCGTCCTGACCTACCAGCTCCCCGGCGGCAGCGAGATCGACGCCGACCGCAGCAACCAGCCGATGTACAACACCAGCGTCACGTCCCGGGCGACGCACAACCTGCAGCGCCTGCTCCAGTTCGGGCAGTCCTCCGCGACGCTCCGGCTGAAGTGCCGCGCCGGCGCGCAGTGGGGCGCCACGGACTCGAGCATCATCAGCAACCAGGTCCAGCACGCCAGCGACACCGAGGTCGACGGCTGACCTGCCCTATCAGTCGCGCTGCGCGGTCCGGCTGCTTGCCGGGCCGCGCAGCGCGCTGCTGTACGGCGCCGGCGCGGGACGCGCGAAAGCGGCCGGACCTGAGCCGGTCAGGAGATCCGGCCGGCTCCGTCGGAGGGCTCGGCGACGAAGCAGACCGGTGCGGTGAAGCCGCGGGCGGCGAACGCCTCGGCCACCGCGTCCGCGCACCCGGCGACCCGCTCCTGCGCGACGACGGCGATCGCGCAGCCGCCGAAGCCCGCTCCGGTCATCCGCGCGCCGATGGCGCCGGCCGACATCGCCGACTCGACCGCGACGTCCAGCTCGTCGACCGTGACCTCGAAGTCGCGGCGCAGCGACTCGTGGGACGCCAGCAGCAGCGGCCCGATCTCCGCCAGCGACCCCTTGCCGAGGCGGTCCACCGTGTCGAGGACGCGGCGGTTCTCGGTGACGACGTGCCGCGCCCGCCGCCGGCTGACGTCGTCGAGGTCGGCGCCCGCGGACTCGAGCAGCTCCGGGGTGGCGTCCCGCAGCGCCGGTACGCCGAGGATCAGCGCCGCCTTCTCGCACGCGGCGCGCCGTTCGGCGTAGGCGCCGTCGACGAGCGAGTGCTCGGCCCGCGTGTCGATGACCAGCAGTGCTGCGCCGGTGTCGGCGCCCACCGGCAGCCGGACGTCGTCCGACTGCATCGACCTGGTGTCGAGGAACAGCGCATGCCCCGCGGTCGCGCACATGGACGCCATCTGGTCCATGATGCCGCACGGCACGCCGGCGATCTCGATCTCGGCGCGCTGCGCGACCAGCGCGAGGTCCGCGCGGGACAGCCCGCCGCCGGCGAGCTCGTGCGCCGCGACCGCGACGGCGCACTCGATGGCTGCGCTCGAGGACAGGCCGGCGCCCTGCGGGACGTCGCTGCTGAGCACGACGTCGAGCCCGCTGACGGCGACGCCCTTGGCTGCGAGCGCCCAGAGCGGCCCAGCGACGTAGGCGAGCCACCCGTCGACCGCTCCGGGTGCTATGTCGTCGAGCGCGATCTCGGCCGTCCCCGCCTGCGCCGCGTGGACGCGGAGCACCCGGTCGGCCCGCGGGCGGACCGCCACGACGGCGCGCCGGTCGATCGCCAGCGGCAGGACGAAGCCGTCGTTGTAGTCGGTGTGCTCGCCGATCAGGTTGACCCGGCCGGGCGCCGCCCACACGCCGTCCGGCGTACCGCCGATGTGCTCGCCGAAGAGCGCTGTGACCGCCTCGGCAGCCAGCTGCAGACCCGGTGTCATCAGGCCGGCACCGCGACGCGGTCGCCGGTCTCGAAGGAGCGGATCGTCGCGTGCGCCAGGTCGAGCGCCCGAGCGCCGGCGCGGGCGTGGATCGGCGGTTCGCCGCCGGCGCGCAGCGCGGCCAGCAGGTCGTCGAGGTGGCGGTCCATCATCCGGTGGAACTGCCGGCCCTCGTCGTTGAAGTAGCCGGCCTCCCACACGCTCGCGGTCTCGGAGCCGGCCGCGTTGAACGTGAACCGCTTGACCGTGTCGTCGACGACGAGCCGGCCGGCGGTGCCGTTGACCTCCAGTCGGTGCGTCCCCGGATAGGCGTACGACGAGTCGTAGCTCCCGAGCAGCGTGCCGACCGCGCCGCTGGCGAAGTGCAGGGCGATGGCCATGGTCGAGAAACCGCGGCCGGTCCGGTCGGTCATCTGCGCCATGACCGAGTCGATCGGGCCGCACAGGTCCTCGAGCTGGTCGAACGCGTGGCACTGCGTCTCGATCAGGTTGGCGTGCGGGTCGGTGCTGGTGCCCGGGTCACCGCCGAAGCGCCACGTCGCGAAGACCAGGTCGCCGAGCTCGCCGCCCTCGATCGCCTTGCGGGCCAAGGTGATCGGCTTCGCGTAGCGATGGTTGAAGTTGATCGCGAAGAAGAGGTCGCGCTCCGCCGCCTCGGCCAGCAGCCGCTCCGCCTCCGCCGGCACGAAGACCAGCGGCTTCTCCACGAGCAGCGGGATGCCGGCCCGGATCACCGCGAGCGTCGGCTCGAAGTGCGTCTCGTTCGGCAGGCAGAGCGACACGAGGTCCGGCTGCTCGACGCGGATCATCTCGGTGACGTCGGTGTAGCCGGTCACGCCGAACTCCGCCGCCCGCTGCGCCGCCCGCTCGGCGCGCCGCCCGACGATCGCGACCAGCTCGGTGTCGGTCCGGCTGGAGAACGCCCTCGCGTGCTCCCACCCCCACCAGTCACCGGTGCCGACCACGGCGACCCTGGTCACGTCACTCAACGGTGGTCAGCTCCTGTGCCCGGACGGCGACGCGTTGCGCCGCGCAGCCGCTCCGCCGCCTGCTCCGGGAGCACGTCGTTGACGAAGACACCGGCCGCCGCCTCGCTGCCGGCGAGGAACTTCAGCTTGCCGGCGGCGCGGCGCGCCGAGAACACCTCCAGGCGCAGGTGCGCGAGGTCGCGGTCCACCCGCACCGGTGCCTGCGACCAGCCCATGATGTACGGCATCGGGGTGTCGAAGACACCGTCGAACAAGTCGAGCACGTCGGCCTGCAGCAGCACCAGCTCGCGACGCTCGTCGGCCGACAGCGCCGGCAGGTCGGCGACGTGGTGCTTGGCGTAGACGTGCACCTCGTACGGCCAGTGCGGAGCCTTGGGCACGAACGCGACGAAGCTGTCGGTCTCGGCGACGACCCGCTCGCCGTCGGCGACCTCCTGCTTCACGACGTGGCAGAACAGGCAGCCGCCGTGCTCCTCGCGGTAGCGCCGCGCGGAGTCCAGCCCCCGCGCTACGCGCGGCGGGACGAACGGGTAGGCGTAGATCTGCCCGTGTGGGTGGTGCAGCGTGACGCCGATCTCCTCGCCGCGGTTCTCGAAGACGAACACGTACTCGACGCCCGGCTGCTGCGACAGCGCGTCGATCCGGTCGACCCAGGCGTCCATGACGGTGCTCAGCCGCTCCGGCGAGAGCTGGGAGAACGACGAGCTGTGGTCGCTCGTGAAGCACACGACCTCGCACCGGCCGACCCCGGGCCGGACGTCCCCCGTACCGTCCGCCTCGCCGGTCGGGACTCCCTGCAGCGACGGGAAGCGGTTCTCGAAGACCACGACGTCGTAGTCGTCGGCCGGGATCTCGGTGAGCCGGTCGGCCGTCGACGGGCACAGCGGGCACTGGTCGGCCGGCGGCAGGTGCGTGCGCGACTGCCGGTGCGAGGCGATGACCACCCACTCGTCCATCACCGGGTCGCGCCGGATCTGCGACTGCGTCGAGGCTCCCTCGAGGTCGCGGTCGTCGGTCGTCTTGCGCTGCGCGTCAGGCGCGTCGTCGAAGTAGATGAGCTCGCGGCCGTCGGCCAGCCGCATGGAGGTCCGGTGTTGCGCTGTCACGTGCGCTTCTTTCGGGCGAGGAGGGTCTGCGCGACGACGACGACGAGCAGGAAGAGACCGCTGACCAGGCCCTGATAGTAGGTGTTGGGCAGGTCGGACAAGTTGATCAGGTTGCTGATCACGCCGAGCAGCACGACGCCCGCAGCCGTGCCGCCCAGGCCGCCGCTGCCACCGGTCAGCAGTGTGCCGCCGATCACGACGGCAGCGATGGCCTGCAGCTCGATGCCCTGGCCTAGCGTCACCTCGCCAGTGCCGGCGCGCGCGGCGACCAGCATGCCGGCCACGCCGGCGAGGAAGGCGCTCGCGACGTAGACCCACACCTTGATCCGGCGTACCGGCAGACCCATCAGGTTGGCGGCGTCCTCGGAGCCGCCGACGGCGAACACCGACTGACCGAACCGGGTGCGGTTGAGGACGACGAACCCGACGAGGAACGCGGCGACGGCGAACAGGATCGGCACCGGCAGGCCCGCCACGTCGGCCCGGCCGAGGTTGAGCACCCACGCGTCGTCCGGGACGAGCTGCTTGGTCGTCCCCTCGTCGGTGATCTTCAGGGCGAGGCCGCGCGCCCCGAGCAGCGTCGCCAGCGTGACGATGAACGGCGCGAGCCGGCCCCGCGCGATGAGCAGGCCGTTGACGAGGCCGATGACCGCGCAGACGGCCAGCGGTACGACGACAGCGGCGACCGAGCCGTAGTTCGTCGCGCTCCACGCCGTGAGGACGGCCGACACCGCCATCACCGAGCCGACGGAGAGGTCGATCCCGCCGCTGATGATGACGAACGTCATGCCGACCGCGATGAGCCCGAGGCTGAACCGGCTCTCCAGGATGTTGCGGAAGTTGCTCACCTCGGCGAACTGCGAGTACATGACCGAGCCGACCAGCAGCGCGATGGCGAGGACGATCAGCGCGGCGGACCGCTGGACCAGACCGACGATCCGGCTCTGCCGGTCGGCCGCCGCGTCGACGGCGGTCGCCTGGGTGGACGGCGGTGCGGCCGGTGCGAGCTCCTGGCTCATGAGGCGGTCCTGTCCCGCTGGAGGTAGACGGCACCGACGATGATCGCGGCTTGGAAGATCCGCGCGTAGCCGGCGTCGACGTTGTTGCGGGTGAGCGTCGCGAAGACGATCTGCAGCAGCAGCGCGCCGGCCACGGTCGCCAGGATGCGCACCCGGCCACCGGACAGCGGGGTGCCGCCCACGACGACCGCGGTGATCGCGGCGAGCTCGATCAGGTCGCCGATCTGGCCGGGGTTGGCCGCACCGGTCCGCGCCGTGTAGAGCACCCCGGCGATGGCGGCGAGGAGTCCGCTCACGACGTAGACGGTGATCAGCGTGCGCCGCACCGGGAGGCCGGCCAGCGTGCTCGCCTCCAGGTTGCCGCCGATGGCGACCAGCCGGCGCCCGAACGTCGTCCGGCGGACGACCACGCCGACCACGGCGGTGAGCAGGAGTGCGACGAGCGCCGTGTTGGGTACGCCGAGCGTCGAGCCGGTGCCGAGGGTCCGCAGCGCCGGGTCGAAGATCTCGGTGAGCTGCCCGTTGGAGTAGACGTTGGCCATCGCCCGCCCGGTCACCAGCATGATCAGCGTTGCGACGATCGGCTGCACGCCGACGACCGCGATCAGCAGCCCGTTGATCAGCCCGACGACAGCCCCCGCGGCCACCGCGACGAGGATGGCGACCGGCAGCCCGTAGCCCATGTAGTCAGGCATCAGGACGGCGGCGATCGCCATCGTCGCGCCGACCGACAGGTCGATGCCCTCGGTGCCGATCACCATCGCCATGCCGAGCGAGACGATCAGCGTGACGGCGACCTGGATGAGGTTGAGGTTGATGTTCGCCCTGGACAGGAAGCCCTCGGACGTCGCGACGTTGTAGAGGACCAGCAGCCCGAGCGCCACGTAGACGCCGCGGTCACGGACCCACGCCTTGGCGACCTCGCGCCTCGGCGCAGGTGGCCGGACGACCTCGGCCGGGTCGGCGACGGTGGTCGTCATGCGTGCGCAGTCCGGGTGTCGCTCGCCGCCTCGGCGATCATGCCCATGATCCGGTCCTCCGAGATGTCCTTGCCGCGCAGCGTCCCGAGCGCCGCACCGTCGCGCAGCACGACGACGCTGTCGGACCCTTCGACGACCTCGGAGAGCTCCGAGGAGATGAGCAGCACGGCCAGCCCGTTGCCGGCCAGCTCGTCGATGAGCGCCTGCACCTCCGCCTTCGCGCCCACGTCGATGCCGCGGGTCGGCTCGTCGAGGATGAGCACCTTGGGGTTGAGGCAGAGCAGGCGAGCGAGCAGCACCTTCTGCTGGTTGCCGCCGGACAGCTCGCCGACCTTCTGGTCCGGGCTGGACGCCTTGATGCGCAGCCGCTTCATGAAGGTGTCGACGACACCGTCGATCTGCTTCTGCGCGACGAACCCCCCGCGGCTCATCCGCGGCAGCGCGGCGAGCGCGATGTTCTCGCGCACCGACAGGCCGGGGATGATCCCCTCCGCCTTGCGGTCCTCGGGCAGCAGCGCGACGCCCGCCTCGATCGCCGCGGCCGGCCGGCCGAGGTGCAGCTGCTTGCCGTCGACGTGGACCTCGCCGGCGTCGAGCGGCTGGGCGCCGAAGATCGCCTTCGCGGTCTCGCTGCGACCGGAGCCGAGCAGCCCGGCCAGCCCGACGACCTCCCCCGGCCGGACGTCGACCGCGACGCCGTGCAGCAGGTGCGCACGGGTGAGTCCGGACGCCCGCAGCACCGGCGCGCGATCGCCGAGGTCGTGCTCCTCGCTGAAGCTCGTCGTCCCGTGCGCCGACACGTCGGCCACGTCGCGGCCGAGCATCGTGGCGATCAGCGATAGCCTCGTCATGTCCTTGACCGGCCCGGTGTGCACGCGCCGGCCGTCGCGGAGGACGGTCACCCGGTCGCAGATCCGGAAGACCTCGGCCAGCTTGTGGCTGACGTAGAGCACCGCGACGCCACGCTGGCGGAGCTGGTCGATGACGGCGAACAGCTGGTCGACCTCCCGCGGCTCCAGCGACGACGTCGGCTCGTCCATGATGACGACCTTGGCGTCGCTCTCGACGGCGCGGGCGATGGCGACCATCTGCTGGATGCCGGTGGCGAGCTCGCGCAGCGGCCGGCGTACGTCGACGTCGACGCCGTACCGCTTCACCACCTCGGTGGCCTCGCGGTTCATCCTCGGCAGGTCGATCAGGCCGCCACGGCCCGTCGGCTCGCGACCGAGGAACAGGTTGCGGGCGACGCTCACCTGAGGGATGAGGTTGATCTCCTGGTAGATGGTGCTGATGCCGGCCGCCTGGGCGTCGCGCGGCTGCGCGAAGCGCACCGGGTTGCCGAG
Source organism: Mycobacteriales bacterium (assembly GCA_035645255.1). Lineage (GTDB taxonomy): Bacteria > Actinomycetota > Actinomycetes > BP-191 > BP-191 > DASQMY01. The sequence continues at coordinate 24,927 of DASQMY010000313.1, read as the reverse complement.
GTACACCACCTCGCCGTCGTCGGCCTGGTAGACGCCGGTGATCAGCTTGATCAGCGTGGACTTCCCGGCGCCGTTCTCGCCGATGAGGGCGTGCACCTCACCGGCCCGCAGCTGCAGCGACACCTGGTCCAGTGCGACGACGCCGAGGAACCGCTTGGAGACCTGCCGTACGTCGATGACGACGGTTGGCTCGTCCACTCGTGACTCACGTCCTCGTTGCCAGTGCCGGGAAGCTCGGGGCGCCTGCTGGGGAGTACGCGCGGTCCGGGCCGGTCTCCACGACCGGCCCGGACCGCCCGCGCCTGCCTAGTAGGCCTTGCTCAGCTTCTCCTTGGCGTTCTCCGGCGTGTACTCGTCGTCCTTGATGATCGTGACGGCGGGGACACCCTTGTCGTTGTAGAAGTCGTCCAGCGCCTGGAACGCTAGCGGTCCGAACCGCGGGTTGGACTCGATGACGCCGCTGATCCAGCCGTCGACCAGACCCTGGACGGCGCCCTTCGTGCCGTCGATGGTGACGATCTTGACGTCGCCGGCCTTCTTGCCGGCCGCCTCCAGAGCAGCCTTCGCCCCGAGGGCCATCTCGTCGTTGTGCGCGTAGATCGCGGTCAGGTCCTTGTGCTTCTGCAGCAGCTGCTCGGTGACCGCCTGGCCCTTGGCCCGGTCGAAGTCACCGGTCTGCTCGGCCACCACCTTGAACTCGCATGCGCACTTGTCGATCACCTCGCGGTAGCCCTTGTTGCGGTCGTCGGTCACGTTGACGCCGGCCGCGCCGAGCAGCGTGACGCCGACGCCCTTCTTGCCGGTCGCCTTCAGCATCGCCTCGGCGGCCTTCTTGCCCTGGTCGACGAAGTCGGACCCGACCCATCCGAGGTAGTCGACGCAGTGCTTCTTCGTCGTGAGCAGGCGGTCGATCGTGAAGACCGGGATGCCCTTCTCCTTGGCCTCGGTCAGCGCCGGGTCGAGACCCTCGGACTTCAGCGGGGAGACGATCAGGGCCTTGGCGCCCTTCTGGATCATGTCCTTGATGTCGGAGATCTCCTTGTTGAGGTCGCCGTCCGCGCCACTGGTGATCAGCTTGATTCCCCGCTTGGCCGCCTCGTCCTTGATGGACTGCGTCTCCGCCGTGCGGAACGGGTTGTTCTCCTTCTCCGACTGCGCGAAGCCGACCGTGATCTTGCTCAGGTCCTGCTTCTTCATGCCGTAGGCCTTCATCTTGCACAGCTCGCCCTCGGTCCGGGCGACCTGCTGGGCAGCGGCCTGCGCGATGGCCGGGTCGGTCTTGCTCCCCTCTTCCTCCTTGGCGCACGCGCTGAGCGTCAGGCCGAGCACCGCGAGGGCGGTGAGCGAGCGGCGGGTCCGTGGTGAAGCGAGCATGCGTGCTTCCCTTCCCTGGCTGAGCGTGGCACCGGCCCTGCAGCCGGCGCTCAGTGGGCAACCGCGTCTCTCGGGCGGTGACCGGGCAGTCAGCGGCGATCAATCCCGATCATCGGCGATTCTGGCGCGCCCGGGCGGATTCAATTCCCGCGCGTGAACCGGTGTCAAGGGATCGGTGGACGCGACACAAACTGTTCCCGCGTGACGAGATCTGATCGTTACGCAATCGGTTACATCCGGCGCGGGTTCGCGAGTCGTCTGTGGCTGTCGACGGGCTATGCCTGCGCGACCCGGACGTCGACGCCGGCGTCGCTGAGCCGCGCCGTCTCCGCCGCGTCCGCCGCCGAGTCGGTGACCAGGACGCCGATACCGTCGACCGGCACCGTCTGGCACATCGTCTCGCTGCCGATCTTGGTGTGGTCGGCCAGCACGACGACCCGCCGGGCCGCCTCGGCCAGCGCCCGGTCGGCCGACGCGACGAGCAGGTTGGGCGTCGTCAGACCGCGGTCGGCGCGCAGCCCGTTGCCGGACAGGAACGCCTGGGTCACGCGCAGCCCACGCATGGTCTGCTCAGTGGACGGGCCGACCAGGGCGTGGATCGACCGGCGCAACGTGCCACCGGTGAGCACGACCTCGATGTCAGGCGCGTTCATCAGCGCCATCGCCACGAGCAGCGAGTTGGTCACGACCGTCAGGTCCGGCACGCCGGCGAGCTCACGGGCGAGGGCGAGCGTCGTCGTACCCGGACCCAGGACGATGGACTCGCCGGGCTGGACCAGCCCGACCGCGAGCCGGGCGATCGCCTTCTTCTCGGCCGCGGCCTGACCGGCCTTCTCGGAGTAGGTCGGCTCGTCGGCGACGCCGGTCGGCAGCAGCGCGCCACCGTGCGTGCGGTGCAGCAGGCCCTCGGCCGCCATCGCCCGGAGGTCGCGGCGCACCGTCGGCTCGGAGGTCCCGAGCCGCTCGGCGAGATCGCGCAACGACACGGCGCCAGTGGCGCGGGCCTCCTGGAGGATCCGCCTCCGACGCTCGGCTATCAGCATGGCGCGGAGTGTACGACCCGATCAGGAGTGGACATCAAGAATGCGCAGATCGATCACCTCGACCGTCTCGCGCACCGGTGGACTGGCGTACAGGTAAGGGTCGGCGGCGGCAACCCGGGTAGTCAGAGCCGCACGAACAGCCGACGAGAGGTGTACCAGCCATGCCTGACCCCATCGAGATGCTCGAGCAGGACCACCGGCGCGTCGAGACGCTCTACGCGCAGTGGCAGCAGAGCAAGGACCGCACGGTCGCCCAGCAGATCTGCCTCGAGCTGACCGTCCACGCGCTCGTCGAGGAGCAGTCCGTCTACCCCGTGCTGGCCGAGTCGGTCCCGCAGGGCGAGGAGCTCGAGGAGGAGGCGGAGCAGGAGCACGCGGAGGCCAAGGAGCTGATCGCGCAGATCGAGCGCGCGGGATTCGCCGGAGAGCGGGCCGAGCAGCTCGTGGACGAGCTGATGAGCGCGGTCAACCACCATGTCGAGGAGGAGGAGAGCGAGATCTTCCCGAAGATGCGCTCGGCCCTATCGGCCGACAAGCTCGACGCGCTCGGCGAGAGCGCGGCGCAGATCAAGCAGGAGCAGATGGCCGCCCTGAGCAAGAGCGGTACGACGCTCGCGGCCGCAGCGCGCGGCGGGAGCGGCACGTCGGGCACGACCAAGGACCAGCTCGTCGACCTGACCCGTGAGGAGCTCTACCAGATGGCGCAGGAGCGGGAGATCGAGGGCCGCTCCGACATGACCAAGGACGACCTGATCAAGGCGCTCAGCAAGGGCTGACGCCGGCGGACGATCAAGGGCGGGCCCCGGTCACGAGGCAGCAGGCCAACGGGGGCCCGCCCGGCTGACGCCGCAGGCACTCACGGGGACCCGCCCGTCCCGCAGGCCCTGACGGACCCGCCCCGCCCGAGATGATCATGCCAGCACGATTCCTTGATCATTCCATGCTCACTTGATCATGAAATCGCGCCAGGTTGATCAACTGGCGCCCGGGCGGGGCAGGGGTTAGGCAGCACGACTCGAGCGGGCGTCCCGTCCTCGTGCTGTGGTCCGCATCGCGCCGGTCAGGGTGACGCGCGCCCACCGTCGTGCTGCGGCCCCTCGCGCCGGTCAACTCACGGCGCGCCCATCACCAGGCCCTCGATCGTGTGCTTCTGGACGATCGGCTCGAGCCGGTCGACGACCCGGCAGTCGAGGTGCCGGCGCAGCGAGTCCGGCACGGTGTCGTAGAACTTCTGCGTCACCTGCAGGTCGTGCAGCGCGCCGTGGCCTGCGCCGGGCGCGTCCACGCCGAGGACCATCGTCGGGCGCTTCTTGTCGGTGCGGTTGGCCGTGCCGCGGTGGATGGTCAACGCCGACCGCGCCGAGATGTCGCCCATCTTCGTGAGCTTCTGCTGGGCGAGTCCGGCGTACCGGGGCCACTGCGACTCGTCCGGGAACATCTGGTGCTTGAAGTCCAGGCCGGACTCCCACTGCGTGCCCGGCGCGATCTCGAACGGCCCCATGTCCGGCTCGACGTCGACGGTGGTGATGTTGAACGCGAGCGAGGTCAGCCGGCGGCCCTCGTAGGTGTCCGCGGGGGAGGGGAAGTCGCGGTGCCACGGCTGGTTGACGGCACCCCCGAACGGGATGTCGAAGCCGATCTCGACGATCTCGTAGTCGGGGCCGAGCACCGACTCGCAGACGCCGACGACCCACGGGTGGGTGCACAGCTCTACGAAACCGCGGTAGTCCTCAGGGTGCACCTCGACGTAGTAGCGGTTGGGGCCGCGGCCGACGGCGCCGCCGGGCCGGTCGATCGCCTCGTCGAACGCCCGGTCGATGTCCTCGCCGAGCGCCGCGACCCAGTCGCGGGAGAAGGCGCCCTTCAGCCCGACGATCCCGTCGGTGTAGAGCTTGTCGACCGCGTCGGCGAGGTCGTAGGCCGGCGCGCTGGGGGTCATGGTGGTTGCCTCGGGCATCGGGTCGTGTCCTGCCTCTCGGGGAGTGCGTTCACCTACGAGGCTACGCAACGGCGTCGCGCGCGTCAGCCGCTCCCTGCACAACTATGTGGCCGAGGCGCGCATTTCCCGGCGTAAGCGTGCGAATCTGTCCTGGTTGTCCGGGCAACCGCCATGCGGCCTCGTCGCCATCCGAGCCAGGAACCGCCATGACCGCCTCACCCGCGCCGCTGGTGCACGACGCGTTGATCTACGCGGCGGACGCCGAGCTCACCGGTGCGCTGGTGCCGGCCGACGGCATGGGCCTGTGGCTCGCGCGCACGCTATGCGACCGGCTCGAGCTGCGGCGGGAGCCGCGCGGCTTCGTCGTTCGCCTCGTCATGGCCGACGTGTTCGCCTGACGGTGCGACGGGGAACGGGATGTCTGAGCTGACGCCCGGCGGTGTCCCGCCGGGCACCGGTCAGACCGGGCGCGAACGGGGAGGCGGTGAGCCGGTGGGCGGTGACCCGCCTGGCAGCCAGCCGACCGGTGCCGGCCCAGCGGCCGCCGCCGGTCGAGACGCTCAACGCGGCCGCGCGCGCAGCCACCCGCCCGCCGGCGAGGATCCGGGCGGCGACCTCGCGGTCCTCGCCGCGATCCGGGCACTCGAGCAGGTGGAGACGCGCGCCGACGCCGCGCAGGTGCTGCGAACGGCCGTCCGGGACCTCGGGGGCACCGTCGTGCCGGCCCGGCTCGCCGACGAGGACGCGATCCCGGTGGACATCTCGCTCGGCGACGGAGAGCCGCAGGTCGTGCTCGCCGAGCCGCTGAGCGTCGCCGCCATGCAGCTGACAGAGCACCTGCCGCTGCTGGTCGAGCACGCACTGCTGTCGGCCGCGCGGTGCGACCGGCTCCGGCGCGACCGGCAGCCGGCCCTCGACCCGGCGACAGGTCTGCCCGCGCCCGCCGAGACCCGCAGCCGGGTGGCTGCGGCTGCCGCCGGCGAGGTGGTCTGCCTGCTCCGGCTGACCGCGCCCGAAGGCGCCGCGACCGACGAGCCGCTGCGCGCCTTCGGCGCCCTGCTCCGCAGCGTGGTCCGGGTGGGCGAGTTCTCCGGCCGGTACGGGGAGCGCGAGTTCGCGCTCGTGCTCGCCGACGTACCTGTGGAGACAGTCGTCGTGCGACTGCGCCGGCTGGCCACGCGCTGGCATCGGCGCCACCGGGCGGGTCACGCCGGCGAGCCGCGTCTCAGAGTCGCGGCGGGCGTCGCGGTCGTCGACGAGCGCGGTGCGGACGTCGCCGTCCGCGCGGCCGGGGCAGCGCTCGACCGGGCCGGCACCGGCCAGGTGGCGACCGCTGCCGCCGTAGACTACGGCGCAATGGGCGAGCGCTGATGTCCACGTTCGACGACTACTTCGCCGCCCTGGCGGCCGCCGACGCCGCCGCGGCGCTGGACACGCTGGAGCAGGCGCTCGCGCGCGGTGCGTCGCGCGGCGACCTGGTGCGCGACATCGTGATCCCGGCTCAGCAGCGCGTCGGCGACCTGTGGTTCGACGGCACCTGGACGGTCGCGGACGAGCATGCGGCGACGGCGATCTCCGAGCAGGCGCTCGCTCGGCTGTCCGCCGCGAGCGCCCGGGACGCGGACACCCTGCGCGTCGTGCTCGCCTGCGCCGAGGGCGAGTGGCACACGCTGCCCGCCCGCCTGGCCCGCGGCCTCGCCGAGGACACCGCCCTCGAGGTCATCATGGTCGGCGGCAGCGTGCCGGCCGACCACCTTGGCCGGCACCTGCGCGTCGTCGCGCCGGCCGCGCTCGCACTGTCCTGCACGATGCCGACCAACCTGATCGGTGCGGCGCGCAGCATCGACGCGGCGCACGCGGCCGGCGTACCGGTGATCGTGGGCGGCTGGGCGTGGGGCGGGTCGCAGCACCGCGCCCGCCGGCTGGGCGCCGACATGTGGCTCGCCGACGCGACGCGCCTCACCGAAGCCGTCCGCAGCGTGGCCGGGATGCCGGTCACCGCAGGCGCGCATCCCGTCCCGGCCGAGGCGCTGCTCCTCGACGCCGTGCCGACCGAGCTGATCGAGCGCGCGCTCGCCCGGCAGTCGGCCCGCGATGCGTGGCTGAGCTCCATGACGTCGGTGCAGCGGGACCGGACGTTCGAGGACTTCGGCTGGCTGGCCCGGCATGCCGCGGCCGCGGTCGCCTGCGACGACCCCACGATCGTCCGCGACGTGCTCAGCTGGCTGCTCGGCCTGCTCACGCCGCGCGGCGTGCCGGCGGAAGCGATCATCGACAGCTGCGACTACCTCGCCGGCGCCGTGACCGACGACGCGCCGCGCGCGGCCGGCATCCTGCGCGACGAGGCCAGCCGGGCACGCGCCGCCCGGATCGGCGAGACGTCGGCCGGTCACGGGGCCGAGCCCTCCGGGGAGCCCGGCGACCGGGGTGACCGCCGAGACCCCATGGGGGAGCGGCCGTGACCGCGTTCGTGGTGGCGAGCGAGCTGGCCGTCGACGTCGTGGGGACCGGCGTGCTGGAAGCGGCGTTCGAGGACCGGCTGCGGGCCGTGGAGGGTCACGACGGGTTCCAGCGGCTGGAGGTCTGGCGCGACCACCAGCGCGCCGGCGCCTACCTGATGGTCACCTGGTGGGACGACGAGGCGGCGTTCCGCGCGTACATGCGGTCGGCCGACCACCGGGCATCGCACGACCGGATCCCGACCGACCCGGCGAAGGCCCGCGGCGTGGGGGTCACGCGCTACACGCGCATCGCGACCTGACGGCGGTCAGAACAGTCGCAGCGTGCTCGACTCGATGCCGCGCAGCTCGTCGTAGTCCAGCGTCACGCAGGTGATGCCGCGCGCCTCCGCCAGCACGCGGGCCTGCGGGGTGAACTGCTGCGCCGCGAGGACGCCGCGGACCGGTGCGAGCAGCGGGTCGCGGCCCAGCCGCTCGACGTAGCGGGACAGCTGCTCGACGCCGTCGATCTCGCCCTTGCGCTTGATCTCGACGGCGACCTTGGCGCCGTCGGCGTCCCGGCAGAGCAGGTCGACCGGTCCGATGTCGGTGGGATACTCGCGGCGGATCAGCGTCCAGCAGTCACCGAGCACCTCGCACCGCTCGGCGAGCAGCTCCTGGAGGTGCGCCTCGACGCCGTCCTTCTGCAGACCGGGGTCGACGCCGAGCTCGTGCCGCGAGTCGTGCAGCACCTCCTCGATCCTGACCACCAGCTCCTCGCCGGACTTGTTGGTCACGCGCCAAACACCGTCCGCCTCGGCGAGCCAGCACGGCGGGCTCATCCAGTTCAACGGCTTGTAGGCGCGGTCGTCGGCATGGACGGACACCGAGCCGTCGGCCTTGACCAGCAGCAGCCGGGTCGCCATCGGCAGGTGGGCGGTCAGCCGGCCGACGTAGTCGACGCTGCAGCGGGCGATGACCAGGCGCATGGGGGAGAGGATAGTGAAGCTGGCGTACGACCGAGTCTGCCGGCCACCACCGACGTTCTTTTTGTTGTCCCCAGGCGGTGGACGGCGCGGCGTGCTGTTCCCCGCCTGTCCGGCGGTCCGTTCGCGCCCGCGTCCACAGACGTTGCGCGTGCGTGCACAGCGGCGCGCCGCGCAGTCCCCACCCGGCCCACAGGTCGTGCACAGCGCCGTCCACCGGGCTGCTTGTGGCGACGGCGGCGCGTTCCTAGGTTGAGGCGACTCCAGGGATTCCACAGGTGCGCAGCGGCGTGGCCGGGATTGTCGGACGTCGCCGATACAACTCCAAGAGAGCTCGATCGGCGAGCACGAGCGGGGAAGCGAGGTAGCACGTCGGTGGCAATCGACCTCGTGCATCAGGCGTCGGCGCCGTCGACGGAGTTCGAGCGCACGCCGCCGCAGAACATCGAGGCCGAGCAGTGCGTGCTGGGCAGCATGCTGCTCAGCAAGGACGCCATCGCCGACGTCGTCGAGACGCTCCGCTCCGTCGACTTCTACCGGCCCAACCCCTCACTCGTCTACGACGTCGTGATCGACCTCTACGGTCGCGGCGAGCCGGTTGACGCAGTCACCGTCGCTGCCGAGCTGCAGCGGCTCGGGCAGCTGCAGCGCATCGGCGGCGCGCCCTACATGCACACGCTGGTGTCCGCCGTGCCGACCGCAGCCAGCGCCGGCTACTACGCCAAGATCGTCAATGAGCAGGCCATCCTGCGCCGCCTCGTCGAGGCCGGCACCCACATCGTCCAGCTCGGTTACGCCGGCCGCGGCGCCGACGTCGACGACGTCGTAGACCGCGCGCAGCAGGCGATCTACGACGTCACCGAGCAGCGGACCACCGAGGACTTCATCCGGCTCGAGGAGCTGCTCCAGCCGACGCTCGACGAGATCGAGTCGATCTCGAGTCGTGACGGCACGATGGCCGGCGTACCAACGGGTTTCGCCGATCTCGACCGGCTGACGAATGGACTGCACCCGGGGCAGCTGATCATCGTCGCGGCGCGCCCGGCTGTCGGTAAGGCGCTCGCACTCGATACGCCGCTGCCGACGCCCGACGGCTGGACGACGATGGGGGAGGTCGCAGTCGGCGATCTCGTTCTTGGCGCGGACGGACGGCCGACCCGCGTGGTCGCAGCGACCGATGTCATGACCGCTCGGCCCTGCTACGAGGTCGAGTTCTCCGACGGCACGGTGATCGTCGCCGACGCGCAGCACCAGTGGCTCACCAGCACGGCCGTCCGGACCACCGAGCAGATCGCGGCGACGATCGAGCGGGCCGGCACGGCAGGCGTTCTCAACCATGCCGTCCCGTTGACAGCCGCGCTCGATCTGGACGACCGCGAGCTGCTCGTCCCGCCATATGCCGTCGGTGCTTTCCTCGCGGCTGGTCAGTCGGCCGGCGTCGCGTGCGACCCCGAGATCGTGATCCGGATCGAGGCGGCCGGTTATGTCGGCGGCAGCTACGACGCGCTGCTCGAGGCACTCGGCGAGCGGTCGACGGACCACATCCCGTCGCCCTACCTGCGTGCGTCCGAGCGCCAGCGGCGCGAGCTGCTCGCGGGTCTGCTCGATGTCGCTGGTGATCCCGCCGCGTCCGGAGCGGTCGAGGTCGCCTCGCCGAGCTGGAGGTTCCTCGCGGACGTCCGCGAGCTGGTGCTGAGCCTCGGCTACCACTGTGGGATCGCATCGCTCGCGCAGGTCGGTGGGACGGCGCACGGGCAGCCGACGCAGTACGTCGCGGCCTTCAGCACCGACGACCAGGTCTTCCGGCTCGAGCGGAAAGCCCTGCTGCACAAGGAGCACGCCGCACGCGGTGTGCAGCCGGCGGCGGTCCGGTTCATCACCGCGGCCCGGTGGGTGGCTAGTGTCCCGGTGCGCTGCATCGAGGTGGACAACGCCGACCATCTCTATCTCGCCAGCCGGTCGATGATTCCGACCCACAACTCGACGCTGGGGCTCGACCTCGCGCGCGCCGCATCGATCAAGCACAACATGGCGTCGGTGATCTTCTCGCTGGAGATGAGCCGCAACGAGATCACCATGCGCCTGCTGTCCGCCGAGGCGCGGGTGCACCTGCAGAACATGCGCACCGGCCGGATGAGCGACGACGACTGGGCGCGGCTCGCGCGGCGGATGGGCGAGGTGGCGAGTGCGCCGCTGTTCATCGACGACTCGCCCAACATGACGATGATGGAGATCCGCGCCAAGGCCAGGCGGCTCAAGCAGCGGCACGACCTCAAGCTGATCGTCCTCGACTACATGCAGCTGATGAGCTCGCCGCGCAAGGTCGAGAACCGGCAGCAGGAGGTCAGCGAGATCTCCCGTTCCCTCAAGCTGCTGGCCAAGGAGCTGGAGATACCGGTCGTCGCGATCAGCCAGCTCAACCGCGGGCCGGAGCAGCGCGCGGACAAGAAGCCGCAGATCTCCGACCTGCGCGAGTCCGGCTCGCTGGAGCAGGACGCCGACATGGTCGTGCTGCTCTACCGCGAAGATGCGTTCGAGAAGGAGTCGCCCCGGGCCGGCGAGGCCGACTTCATCGTCGCCAAGCATCGCAACGGCCCGACCGACACGATCACCGTTGCGTTCCAAGGCCACTACAGCCGGTTCGTCGACATGGCCCCGTCCGGCTAGACGAGGCCCGGGTCACCAGGACAGCGGCCGCACGTCGACTCAGTAGTCGCGGGTGCAGCGGCGCCGCATGCTGCCCCGCTCGTCGCGGCACGGTGCGGCGATGCCAGGATCGTTGCGCCACCTGACCGGTCGGGTGTGGTGGTATCCGCACGACGAGGATCTCAGCAACATTCAGGTGGGGTCGCGGTCATCGCCGATGATGCCGGCAGCGTTCTGGTCGACGCCGGCCACAGCCCGGCCGCCGCGCGGCGCATCAGCGCGGCCATCGAGGCCGAGGGCCTGCCGGCCCCGCACAGGCTGGTCTACACCCATCACCATTGGGACCACGACTGGGGAGCGTGCGCCTGGCCGGAGGTGCAGGTCATCGGACACTCGGCCGGTGCCCGCCTCCTCGAGGCGGAGGCCCGACGGCCGTGGGGGCACGAGTACCTGCGTGAGCAGGCGGCGGCGGATCCCCGGCTCGAACCGAGCTTCCACGCCCGGGCCCGAGCGATGACGTCCCGGGACGGCTTCGCCGTCGTGCCGCCGCACACCGAGTTCGACGACGCGCTGACGCTGCCGGGAGGGATCGAGGTCCGCCACGTCGGCGGCCGGCACAGCCCGGATTCCACGGTCGTCGCGGTACCCGACTCGGGCGTGCTGCTCCTCGGGGACTGCTTCTTTCCGCCGCCCTACCACCTGCGGCAGCCGGGATGACGCGTACGACTGGGCACTGATCCGCTCGCTGACCGACGAGCGCACCGTCGGACGGTTCGACTTCTACATCGACAGCCACGATCATCCGCGCACCCGTGACGACATCCGCAAACGGCTGGCTGCACCGTCGCGCTGTCGATGCCTCCGACGGGTCGGCTCAGCACGGTTGTCGCCTCGCGCTTACGAATGCGGACCGACGGGTACGCCGGGTCTCGACCGCATCAGGAGACGAGAGGCGACGCGTGAGCAGCACCGGGACGTCGCCCGTCGCACCGCTCGCGGACAGCGTGCCCCGGCACCCGGTCGTGGTCGTCCACCCCGAGACGGTCGACGTTCCTGCGTTTCGCGGCCTGGTCGAGTCGGCGTTCGAACGGGCCGGGTGGCCGGCGCCGGAGTTCGCCGAGACGACTTGCGACGAGCCGGGGAGCGGACTGGCGAAGCACGCGATCGCCGACGACGCGGACCTCGTCGTGGTCGTCGGCGGCGACGGGACCGTGCGCGCGGTGGCCGTCGCGATGGCGGGGACGGGCGTACCGCTGGCCGTCGTGCCCACCGGGACGGGCAACCTGCTCGCTCGCAACCTCGGCATCCCTGTCGACCAGTCGGCAGCGCTCGACGTGGTCGTCTCGGGCCGGGACCAGCAGCTCGACCTCGGACGTACCGAGGAGACCTACTTCGTCACCATGGCGGGACTCGGCCTGGACGCTGCCATGGTGCGCGACGCCAACCCGGAGCTGAAGAAGCGCTTCGGCTGGCCCGCGTACATCGTCTCGGGTGCCAAGCACCTCTACGACCCGCAGATGCGGCTGCGGCTGCGCATCGATGGCGGGCAGTGGATCGCGCGGCACGCGCAGGTCCTGGTCATCGGCAACGTCGGCGAGCTGCAGGCTGGTGCGGCGCTGCTGCCGGCGGCCGACCCGAGCGATGGCAAGCTCGACCTCGTCCTGATGTCACCGCGGTCGCTCTTCGACTGGGCCCGCGTCCTAGTGCGGCTCGCCACCCGGCACGCCCGCGAGGACCAGCGGCTGAACCGGCTGCAGTTCCGGACGCTGGAGGTCGAGGCCCGGTACCCGGTGCCGCACGAGGTCGACGGCGACCCTGCCGGCGACGTCACCCGGCTCAACGTCGAGGTCGTCCCGGCTGCGCTCACGATCCGCGTGCCGGCCTGACCCGTAGCGCGCCGTCTGCCCGAGTACGACGCCGCCGAGCGCCAGCGCCATCCCGCCGAGCTGCAGGAGCGTGAGTCGCTGCCCGAGCAAGCCCCAGCCGATCGCGGTTGCAACGACCGGCGAGAGGAGACCGAGCAGCGAGACCGCCGGCGCGGGGAGCCGTTCGATCCCGCGGAACCAGACGGTGTAGGCGACGGCGGTGCCGACCAGGGAGAGGTAGGCGTAGCCGCCGACGTTGGCTGCGGACACCGACCGGGGCAGGCCTTCGACGGCGAGCGCCAACGGCAGCAGCATCAGCCCGCCCGCGGTGAGCTGCCACCCGGTGAACGTCAACAGCGACGCGGGGCGTCCCCAGCGCTTCGTCAGCACGACGCCGAGCGCCATCGACGCCGCTCCGCCGATCCCGGCCAGCACGCCCAGGGGGTCGAGGCGCGCCTGCGCGTTGAGGACCGTGAGTGCGACCCCCGCCGCTCCGGCAACCGCGCCGAGCACCGCGCGTGGTGGCACCCGCTCGGCGAGCAGGACGACTGACAACCCGGCGACCAGCAGCGGTTGCGCAGCACCGAGGACGGCTGCCACGCCACCCGGCAGCCGGTACGCCGCGACGAACAGCAGCGCGAAGAACGCTCCGATGTTCAGCGTCCCGAGCACCGGCGCGCGCCACCACCAGTCGCCGCTGGGGAGGCGGCGGGTCAGCGCCAGCAGCAGGAGACCGGCGGGCAGCGCACGGAGCACACCGGCCAGCAGCGGACGACCGGGCGGCAGCATCTCTGTGGTCACGACGTACGTCGTCCCCCACACCATCGGCGTGAGTGCTGTGACCAGCAGTACGGCGTGCGGCGACCTGCGCATCGGAGGCTCCTCGACGTAAAGTATCTTGACATCGAGATGGTTGCGGCGCGCTCGTTCGTTGTCAAGATGCTTGCCGTCGAGATAATGACCGGATGGCGGCAGCGGACGGTGTGGACCGGATCGTCGAGCAGTGGGCGGAGCAGCGCCCGGAGCTCGACACGGCGGCGATGGCGATCTTCGGCCGGGTGTTCCGGCTTGCACGGCTGGTCGGCGACGAGATGGAGCGGATCTACGGCGAGTTCGGGATCGGCCGGCCGGAGTTCGACGTGCTGGCGACGCTGCGGCGCAGCGGTCCGCCGTACGAGCTGTCCGCGGGTGCGCTCTCGGCGTCGATGATGATCAGCACCGGCGGGACGACGGCTCGACTCGACCGGCTGGAGAAGGCCGGGCTGGTCAAGCGCCGACCGGACCCAAACGACCGGCGGGGAGTGGTGGTCGGCCTGACCCCGCGCGGCCGGGCGCTCGTCGACAAGGCGGTGACCGCGGGGCTCGAGCGGCAGCAGCAGCTGCTCGTCCACCTCTCGCCGGCGAAGCAACGCCAGCTCAGCGCGCTGCTTCGCGAGCTCGTCGCACCGCTGGAGCCGTGACGCGGCGACGCGTGTCACCGTACGGCCAGCACGTCGCGGTCCAGCAGCATGCGCACCCGGCCGCAGTGGCACCGCTGGTAGCGCACGACGCCGCGGGAGGTCCGGTGCGCGGACACCGTCACGAAGGTGCAGTCGGTCATGTGCCGATCGTGCTGTAATGATCTAATGCAATTCAACGCTTACAGCGGGAACGGCGTGCTCCTGGCGGAGGCGCTGTGCAACCTGCGCGACGACGCCCGCCGTTCGGAGGTCGAGTCGGTGCTCGAGGAGCACCGCGTCGGCCGCCCCCGGCTGAGCCCAATGCAGCTTCGCGAGGTGATGGGCTGGCGTTCCCGGCTTCGCGCGGCTTTCGTCGCCCCACCCGGCGAGGTGCAGGTGGGTGTGGTCAACGCGCTGCTCGCGGAGACCGCCACCCGCCCGTACGTCTCCACCCACGACGGCCAGCCGCCGCACCTGCACTACGCCGACGAGAACGCCGACGTCGTCACCCGCGTGCGCGCGGTCACGGCGGCCGGCGTGGCAATCGCGCTCACCGAAGCGGGGCCGGACCGGCTCGGCCGATGCGCCGCGCCCGGCTGCGAGCTCGTCTTCGTGGACGTCTCGCGCAACGGGCGCCGGGCGTACTGCTCCCGCCGATGCGCGACCCGCGTCAACGTGACCGTGCACCGCGCCCGCTCGACCGCAGACGCCGGCGGTCGGCCGGCTACCCGCCCGCGGGCCGCTCGTACAGGCCGATGAGGTTGCCGTCCGGGTCGAGCACGCCGAACTCCCGGGTGCCCCACGGCTTGTCGGCCAGCGGAGCGTTCGGGTGCACGACCCCGGCGCGCAGGCACCGCTCGTAGAGCGCGTCGATGCCGGTGACCCGAAGCCGGCACGACGCCGAGCCGGCCAGGTGCCGCTCCGCGCCGGGTGCGCTGCCGTCGGCGACCCAGACGTGCACCTCCACGGCGTCCCGCCGCAGGATGCCTAGCCCTCGGTCGCCGTCCATCAGCTCGGTGAAGCCGAGGACGCCGGTCCAGAAGGCGACCGCCCTTCGCTCGTCGGACACCGGAAGAGCGGGTACGGCGGCGAGGAAGCCGGTGCCGTCGGTCATGCCGATCTGCTCCCTGGGACTGAAGTGCTCAGGACCGGCTGCTGGCGCAGTCGCTGCACGTGCCGAACACCTCCACGCTGTGGCTGATCTCGACGAAGCCGTGCTCCCCGGCCATCCGGGTCGCCCATGCCTCGACCTCCGGCCCGTCGATCTCGACGCTGCGGCCGCAGAGCCGGCAGACCAGGTGGTGATGGTGGTCCTGCGTGGGGCAGCGGCGGTAGATCGCCTCGCCGTCGACGACCCGCAGCACGTCGACCTGGCCGGCGTCGACCAGCGCCTGCAGGTGCCGGTAGACAGTGGTCAGGCCGACCGCCTCGCCGCTGCGGCGGAGCAGGTCGTGCAGCTCCTGCGCGCTGCGGAAGCCGTCCACCCGGTCGAGCACCTCCGCGACCGCGGTGCGCTGCCGGGTCAGCCGTACGCCGGGCAGCGCGCCGCCGCTGTCACCAGGCTCGGGCTCGGGCACGACGGCATCTCCTCGGTCGGTCGGGGCACCGAGGGTACCAACCCGGGCTCCATACAGTTTTGACAACCGTTTTCAATAGGCTAGTGTTTCGGTCATGCGAAGGACAGCCGCGGCACTGGCCGCTCTCATCATCGGCGGCCTGGTCGGGTGCTCGGACGACTCGGGCACCGCCGCCGCCGCCGACGGGAGCCGGACCACCGGGAGCGGGACAGCCGCCGCCACCGCGGCGGCCGACAAGGTGACGGTCGCGGCGGCGTTCTACCCGCTCGAGTTCCTCACCGAGCGGGTCGGGGGAGAGCTCGTCGAAGTCACCGGGCTGACCCAGCCGGGCGCCGAGCCGCACGACCTCGAGCTCACCGCGAAGCAGGTGGCCGGCCTCGGCGAGACCGACCTGGTCGTCTTCGAGCGCGGCTTCCAGCCCGCCGTCGACGAGGCGGTGGACGAGCACGCCAAGGACCGCTCGCTGGACCTGGCCGCCGTACAGCCGCTCGAGCAGGGCTTCGTGCCGCTGGAGGAGGGGGAGCTGCACGAGGACGAGAAGGGCGCCGACCCGCACATCTGGCTCGACCCGCAGCGGATGCAGTCGCTCGCCGACGCGACCGCCAAGCGGCTCGCGCAGGTCCGCCCGGGCGCGGCGCAGAGCTTCGAGGCCAACGCCGCCGCGCTCAAGGCCGACCTCGCGGCGCTCGACGAGGAGTTCCGAGCCGGGCTGTCCGGCTGCGCGCGCAGGGAGTTCGTCACCAGCCACAACGCGTTCGGCTACCTGGCGCGGCGCTACGGCCTCGAGCAGATCGCCATCACCGGTCTGACGCCGGAGTCCGAGCCCTCGCCCAAGCGGCTGATCGAGGTGGCCGAGCTGGCCAAGGCGCGGAAGGTGACCACGATCTTCTTCGAGGAGCTGGTGAGCCCGAAGACGGCGGAGTCGCTGGCCCGCGAGGTCGGCGCCGAGGCGCAGGTGCTCAGCCCGCTGGAGGCCGCGCCCGAGTCCGGCGACTACTTCTCCGGCATGCGCACCAACCTGGCGAGCCTCCACGCGGCGCTCGGTTGTCCGTGACCACCCCGCCGGTCGTCGAGCTGCGCGGCGTCTGCGCGGGCTACGACGGCCGCCGCGTGCTCGACCACGTCGACCTGCGGATCGAGCAGGGCGACGTGGTCGCCGTCCTCGGTGCCAACGGGTCCGGCAAGACGACGCTCGTCCGGACGATGCTCGGCCTGACCCACCTGACGTGCGGCGACCTCGAGCTGTTCGGTACGCCGGTCGCCCGGTTCCGCGACTGGCCGCGGGTGGGCTGGGTGCCGCAGCGCACCAGTGCTCCAGGTGGGGTGTCGGCGACCGTCCGCGAGGTGGTCGCCAGCGGCCGGCTCGCCCGCATCGGGCGGTTCCGGCGCGGCTCCACGGCCGACCGGGCCGCGGTGTCCGGCGCGCTCGACGTCGTCGGCCTGTCGGACAAGTCGGGCAGCGCGGTCGGCACGCTCTCCGGCGGCCAGCAACAGCGCGTTCTCATCGCGCGGGCGCTCGCCAGCCAGCCCGAGCTGCTCGTCCTCGACGAGCCGATGTCCGGCGTCGACGCGGCGTCGCAGGACACGCTGGTGTCGACGTTCGAGCGACTCGTCGGCGACGGCGTCACGATCCTCTGCGTGCTGCACGAGATCGGCCTGATGACGCCGCTCGTCCGGCGGGCCGTCGTACTCACCGAGGGCCGGGTGGTCCACGACGGCGCGCCGCCGACGTCGCACGACATCCACCACCTCGACCCCGAGCACGCGCACCCGCCGGCGCACGAGCCGGAGGCGGTCCGCGGCGCGTGGGGGCTGTCATGACCATGCTGCAGTACGGCTTCATGCAGCGGGCGCTGATCGCCGCCGTGCTCGTCGGCCTGTCCGCGCCGGCCGTCGGCGTGTTCCTGGTGCAGCGCCGGCTCGCGCTGATGGGCGACGGCATCGGCCACATCGCGCTGACCGGCGTCGCGCTCGGGTTCCTGCTCGGTACGGCACCGGTGCTGACGGCCGTGGTCGTGGCGAGCATCGGCGCGGTCGTCATCGAGCTGATCCGCCAGCGCGGCCGCACCAGCGGCGACGTCGCACTGGCGCTGCTCTTCTACGGCGGCATCGCCGGCGGCGTCCTGCTGATCGGGCTCGCCCCCGGCGGCACCAATGCCAACCTGCTCAGCTACCTGTTCGGGTCGCTGAACTCGGTGTCGCCGGGCGACCTGCGCGTCATCGCCGTGCTGTCGGTCGTCCTGCTGCTGACCCTCGCCGCGCTCGGGCGCGAGCTGTTCGCGGCGTCATACGACGAGGAGTACGCCGCGGTCGCCGGGCTCCCGGTCCGCGCGCTCAACCTGTTGCTCGCCGTGCTCGCCGCACTGACCGTAACGGTGGCGATGCGGGTCGTCGGCCTCCTGCTCGTCAGCGCGCTGATGGTCGTGCCCGTCGCGGCCGCGCAGCAGCTGGTGCGCGGCTTCCGGGCAACCGTCCTCACCGCGCTCGCGGTGGGCGTCCTGTCGGCGGTGACCGGAGTCACCGGGTCGTACTACGCGGACACCGTCCCCGGCGCGATGATCGTGGTCGTTGCGCTGGGCGCCTTCGTGCTGGCCGCCGGCGTCGGCGCAGCACGGCGCCGTACGGCGGCGGTGCGCTGACGCGTCCTCAGCGACCGCGCGGTATGGTAAGTGTTCATCCAGAAGTCATGTTGGAGGCATCGCCATGCGCACGACGATCGCTTATCTCGACGCCGGCACCGGCAGCATGATCGCGTCGGCAGTCGTCGCCGGCACCGCGGGCGCCGCGGTCGCCGCCAAGATGGGGTGGCGCCGGGTCTCGGGCGCGTTCAAGAAGACCGCCGCGACCGACGCGCCGCAGGTCACCGAGACCCAGCCCGCTGACCGCAGCGACGCCTAGCCACCGCCAGGACTAGCCACCGGCCTGCGCCGGTCCTCATTGATCACCCGCGAGATCGGATCCATGAGCACCTCAGTCGAGCCCGCGTCGTTCCGTGACCCGTCAAGTACCGTCTACTACCAGGACGGCGCGGTCCTGCGCAGTCTCGTAGGAGACGCCGTACGCGACTGGGAGCTGCTGGCCAAGACCCGGTTCTTCGCCAGGCGCCAGGCGGACGGGTCCATCGTTCGCACCGAGCCGGTCGAGGATGCCGAGGGTGCGCCCGAGGGCAGCCAGGTCGTCCTCCGGCACGACCGCGTGCCATTCATCAGCTACCCCTACGAGTGGACCTTCGCGCAGCTGCGCGATGCCGCGCTCCTGCACCTCGACGTGATGCTCGAGGCGCTCGAGGAGGGGATGACGATGAAGGACGGCTACTCCTACAACCTCCAGTTCGTCGGCGCCCGCCCTACGTTCATCGACACACCGTCGTTCGAGAAGACCTCCGGCGGTCCGTGGGCCGGCTACAAGCAGTTCTGTCAGACGCTGCTCTACCCGCTCATCCTGCAGGCCTACAAGGACGTGACGTTCCGCCCCTGGCTGCGTGGCGCGATCAACGGCATCGAGCCCCGGCAGATCGCCAACCTCGTCTCCGCGCGCGACATCGTCCGGCCGGGCGTGCTCAAGCACGTCACGCTGCACAGCGCGATGGACAAGAGCTTCTCCGGCAAGGGCAAGTGCGGCGGCTCGCAGTCGACCAAGGAGGAGCTGGCCCGCGCGGGCTTCTCCGACGAACTGACCAAAGCAACGGTCAAGGGCCTGCGCAAGGTGGTCGCCGGGCTGAAGTGGAAGGCCGCCGACTCGCACTGGGCGACCTACCAGCAGACGAGCACGTACAGCGACGACGAGCGCGTCCGCAAGGCGGCGTTCGTGCGCGCCGCACTGGCCGACCAGCAGCACGGACTGGTCTGGGACCTCGGCTGCAACGACGGCACGTACTCCCGGATCGCCGCTGAGACCAGCGACTACGTGCTCGCGGTCGACGGCGACGAGGTGACCATCGACAGCCTCTACCGGGCGTTGCGGGCGGAGGGCAACACCGCGATCCTGCCGCTCGTCATGGACCTCGTGGACCAGTCACCGGGCATCGGCTGGCGAAACACCGAGCGGCCCGCGTTCGCCGAGCGCGGCAAACCCGACGCCGTGCTGTGCCTAGCCCTCGTGCACCACCTGGCGATCACCGCAAGCCTGCCGCTGCCCGCGATACTCGACTGGTTTCACAGCCTCCGTGCCCGCCTCGTGATCGAGTTCGTGGCGCCCGACGACCCGATGGGCAAGGTCCTGCTTGCCAACAAGCCGGCGGGCCTGTTCCCCGATTACCGCGCCTCGGTGTTCGAGGTGCTGCTCGAGGAGCGGTTCGAGATCCAGCGGCAAGAAGCGCTCCCCTCGGGCACCCGGACGCTCTACTCGGCCGTCCCGCGTGCCTGAGGCGCAAGCCGCCCCAGCCGGCACCAGACCCGAGGGCCGAGACGGGGTCCGGCGGTTGCTGGATCTGTTCGTGCTCACCGGCTTCGCGATCACCCAGCCGCTGCTCCACGTCACCGGTGAAAGCCCTGACTCGTTCGTCTACTGGCGTGCCGAGCGGCTGCACATAGTGCTGTTCCTGCTCATCGTGATGCTCTGCCCGACGCTCGTGCTGTGGCTGGCGGAGCAGGTGGTCGGCCTGGTCAGCCGGACCGCCCAGCGGTGGCTGCACATCGCCTTCGTCGCTGGGCTGCTCACCCTGCTCGCCATCCAGGTCGCCAAGGCGGCGATCCCGGACCGCGGCTACTCCCTGCTCGCACTGGGTCTCGTGATCGGCGTAGCCGCGGCCGCCCTCGTCGTCCGGAGCACGGTCGCCCGGACGTTCATGCGCTACCTCACGCCCGCACCGCTCGTCTTCGCGCTGCTGTTCGTCGTGGCATCGCCGGCGGGCAAGCTGGTGACGAGCGCGACGCCGCAGGCCGAGGTCGCGACGTCCGCGCCGAGCGGGACGAAGAAGCCGCCCGTCGTGATGATCGTCTTCGACGAGTTCCCGGCGATCAGCCTGCTCGGCCCCGACGGCCTGGTCGATGAGCGCGTGTTCCCCAACTTCGCGCGCCTGCAGAAGGACAGCACGTGGTTCCGCCAGGCGACCGGTATCTCCGGCTTCACGCCGGTCGCGCTGCCGGCCATGCTCAACGGCCGCTACCCGCAGCGCGAGCTGCCGCCGTCGTACCTCACCTACCGCGACAACCTCTTCACGCTGCTCGGCAGCGAGTACTCGATCAATGCGTCCGAGTCGATCAGCGAGCTGTGCCCACCGTCGGTCTGCCGGCGTACCGCGACGGTGGACAACGGGCGGGAGACCGGGCTGCGCCCGATCCTGCGCGAGGCGGTCACCGCCGCGGGCAAGATGATGACTCCGCTGAAGATCGTCGACGACCCGGCTGGCGAGCAGTTCGTCGAGGAGCCGGCGGAGAAGGATGAGGACGACCACGCCCAGGACGGCGACCAGCTGCCTGTCAGGTTCCGCTGGAACGAGCTCAGGGTCGACCAGCCGGCGCGGTTCACCAGCTTCCTCGAGTCGCTCAAGCCCGCCGACCGGCCGACGCTGCGCTTCCTGCACCTGCTTCTGCCGCACATCCCGTATCGATACCTGCCGTCGGGCGCGACCTATCCGCGCGCGGCCCGCAAGTTCACAGCCGCCAAGAAGCTGCCCGGTGACGCGCTGTCGGGTGCCGAGTTGAGCTTCCGCCAACGCCACCTGCTGCAGCTGGCCTACACCGACGGGCTGATCGGCGAGGTCGTCGACACGCTGAAGGCGCAAGGCAGCTACGACGAGTCGCTCGTCATCGTGACCGCGGACCATGGCATCAACTTCACCGCGCCGCTCTCGATCCGCGAGTTCGAGCCCGCCAACGCGCACGAGCTGACCTACGTGCCGACGTTCGTGAAGCTCCCGGGCCAGACCAAGGGCGTGGTCGACGATCGCAACTGGGAGCACGTGGACCTGCTGCCCACCATCGCTGACGTGCTCGACGTCCCTGTGCCGTGGCGCGTGGACGGCATGTCCGGGCTCGGGCCGGACCTCCGCACGCGCGATGAGAAGTTCTGGTACGAGAAGGCCGGCAAGCGCGAGACGTTCTCTGCGACGTCGGTCCGACCCAAGTTGCTGCGCGGCCTGGTCGGGCAGTACGGGCGGCCGGAGCTCGGCGTCGACGGCTTGTTCGCCTGGGGGCCGCACGGCGACCTTGTCGGCCGCAGGGTGGCCGACCTCTCTACTGGCCCGGCAGCCCCGGTCACCGCGCGACTCAACGTAGGTCCGCGTACCACGGTCGAGCCGGGGTCGCACAGCTTCCCGGCCATGGTGTGGGGCGGCGTGCGCGGGGCCGCGGTCGGCACACCGATCGCGGTGGCGGTCAACGGGACCATCGGGGCTGTCCCCCTCGTCTTCCCGGACGCGACGACGGACGCTGCGCAGCTCGCCGGCGTGGTGCCCGACCGGCTCTACCGCGCCGGCGCGAACGAAATCGCGCTCTTCGTGGTCGAGACCGAGGCCGAGACGACCCGGCTGCGACCGATGACGTTCGTCAAGAAGTAGCTCCCTCGCCGGTCGCGCCGGCCGCTTCCGTCATCGCCGCGGCGCCGCGGTCAGCGACATGTCCTCGACGCACTCGATCGCCTCGTGCGCACCCGCGTTGTCCTTCGGCGCCTTCTCCAGCTTCAGCCTCGCCTCCCGGTCGGTCAGCGTCAGCGTCGCGAGCTCGTTGCCGAAGTACGGCCCGGCCACGCGGTGCCAGTGGATCAGCATCGGCGCAACCCGGGCGTGCTTGCCGAGCCGCGTGGTGATCCGCTCCGCCAGCCGGCTCCACCCGATGCGAAACGCCCAGTGCATGACCTTGGGCACCTTGTTGTGCACCGGCGAGCAGGTGAGCTGGTAGATCCGCGACTCGACCGGCTCGTCGTACGCCGCCTCGGCGACGTAGGCGTGGTGGACGTCGCCGGACAGGACGCAGATCGTCGCCGGCGGATCGGCACCCTGCAGCCCGCGGCCGATTCGCGCGAAGAGCCGCGCCAGCCGGTCGAACGAGTCGCGGAACGCCGCCCAGTGCTCGAGGTCCGCGCCGCGCCGCATCTTCTCGCCGAGCTTGGCCATCCGCGGGCCGCGCGCCCCGCGGACCAGCGCCTCGTCCCACGACTCCACGTCGTGCATCGCGCGCGGCATCAGCCACGGCAGCGACGTGCCGACCAGCAGGTGGTCGTAGTCGCCGTCCTCGACCTGCTCCTCGATCCAGGAGAACTCTGCGTCACCCAGCATGTCGTGGTGCCCGTCGGAGAGGATCCGGCCGCAGCGGGAGTCGATCACGAGCAGCCGGGTGCGGCAGAAGTCGCGGCGGTAGGACCACTGCGCGCCCTTGGCCCCGTCCGCCTCGCGGTCGGCCGCCTGCGCGAACTCGCGCAGCAGGTGCTCGGCGTCGTCCGCCTCGCGCACCTTGCGGTAGAGATCGTCCTCCGCCAGCGCGTCAGGAGACAGGTTGCCGAGGTGCTGGTAGATCCAGTAGCTCATCAGCCCGCCGGTGACCCGCTCCTCCCACCAGTCGGTGGCCTGCATCTCCACCCGCCACTGGTGCGAGGTGTTCCAGTCGTCGCGGATGTCGTGGTCGTCGAAGATCATCGAGCTGGGCAGCGTCGACAGCAGCCAGCGGACGTCGGGATCGGACCACGACTCGTAGTAGAGCCGGGTGTACTCCTCGAAGTCGGCGACGCCGAGGTGCGGCGCCTTCGTCACATCCCGGCGCGACCGGATGAACTCCTGCGTCGCCTTCGACGTCTCGTCGGCGTAGACCTGGTCGCCGAGCAGCAGCAGCGCCTCCGGCCACTGCTCCGGCGGCTGCTTCGCCATCCGGACGGCGAACGCGTCGAGCACGTCGGCGTCGTAGCCGCGCTCGTCCTTGACCGCCTCCGGCGTCGAGTAGCGGCACGACCCGAACACCAGCGTGAACGGCTGCTCCGGGTCGATCGTGCGGATGAGACTCGGCGGGTAGGCCGAGTCGGCCGGCGGCCAGACGACGGTGCCGTCCAGCCGGACGTCGTACGCCGCCGTCGTGCCGGGCTCGAACCCGGTGAGCACCACGATCGCGTAGTGGTGGCCCGCGGCGGTGAAGGTCGGCTCCGTCCCGACGACCGCGCCCGCGCGCACCTCGACAAGGCACGGCGCGTCCGTCTCCACCCAGATCGTCGCGTCGTTGTCGCCGACGTGGCGCAGGAGCGGGCCGAGCAGCAGCGTGGCCATGACGCCGTTGTACCCCATCTGTGCACCTCGCAGCAGTGGTGGGTTCGACCTGTCGTGCGGCCACGCGGGACGATGGCGGCATGCGCTTCGTCTTCTCCCCGCCCGCCGAGGCCGCCGCCGGCCTGCTCGACCTGCCGTGGGACCGGCCGCTGGAGGAGTGGGCCGACCCGCGGATCGTGGAGGTGCGCCAGCGCGGGATCTCGCGGCACATCGTGCGGTTCGCGGAGGAGGGCGGCGTCGTCTACGCGCTCAAGGAGATCACGCCCGAGCTGGCCCGCAAGGAGTACCAGCTGCTCCGCCGCCTCACCGAGCTGCAGCTGCCGGTCGTCGAGGTGCTCGGCGTCGTCGTCGACCGGCCGCACGACCTCGACGCGGTGCTCGTCACCAAGTACCTCGACTACTCAGTCTCCTACCGGGCGCTGTTCTCCAACCCGCGCGGCGCCGAGCCGGTCGGCCGGCTGCTCGACGCGCTCGTCGAGCTGATCGCCCGGCTGCACCTGGCCGGCTTCTACTGGGGCGACTGCTCGCTGTCCAACACGCTGTTCCGCCTCGACGCCGGCGCGCTGTCGGCGTACCTGGTCGACGCGGAGACCGGCGAGCTCTACCCCTCGCTCAGCCCGAAGCAGCGTGAGTACGACGTCTTCCTCGCGTCGACCAACGTCGGCGGCGAGCTGATGGACCTGGAGGCCGGCGGCCTGCTCCCCGAGGGGTTCGACGTGGTCGCCGTGTCGGAGGAGATCCCACGCCGCTACGCGTCGCTGTGGGACGAGCTGACCCGCGAGGAGCTGCTGCAGCCCGGCGAGCAGCGCTACCGGATCGCCGAGCGGCTGCGGCGGCTCAACGAGCTCGGCTTCGACGTCGACGAGGTGGAGATCACCGAGACGCCCGAGGGCAACCGGGTGCGCATCAAGACGCGGGTCGCTGAGCCGGGACACCACCGCCGGCTGCTCTACATGCGGACCGGGCTCGACGCCGAGGAAGGGCAGGCCCGCCGGCTGCTCAACGACATCGCCAGCTTCCGCGGCTACCTCGAGCAGAAGGAGAAGCGGCCGCTGCCGGAGGCCGTCGTCGCCAACCGCTGGCTGGCCGAGGTCTACGACCCGGTCGTCGCAGCGATCCCCGGCGAGCTCCGCGAGCGGTTGCAGCCCGCAGAGGTGTTCCACGAGATCCTCGAGCACCGGTGGTACCTCTCCGAGGGCGCCGGCCGGGACGTCGGTACGACGGCCGCCGCGCGCTCGTACTTCGCCAACGTGCTGCCCGCCGTACCGGAGCAGCTCACCGCGGGGAGCGCGCCGACCGCGGGACGGTCGCCGAAGTAGGCTCTGCGACCATGCGGGGCATCATCTTGGCGGGCGGCAGCGGCACGCGGCTGCACCCGATCACCAAGGCGGTCTCCAAGCAGCTGATGCCGGTCTACGACAAGCCGATG
>DASQMY010000312.1:0-7119 GCA_035645255.1 Mycobacteriales bacterium | reverse complement strand
ACCCGGATAGACGCCCGGCGGAGTCATCTGGTTTCCCCCGTCGCGGATCGGCGCTACGGGAGGGGCGCTCCCGTGGGCAGCAGCCCGGTCGCCCACGCCGTGCCGTACGTCCGCCAGACGAGGTCGTAGCCGTACGCCTCTCGCACGCTGACCCGGGAGATCGCGCGCTTGGTGCCTGCGGTCACGAGCCAGTACGCGCCCTTCGGATCCTTGAAGACCGTGCCGTCCTTGAGCTTCACGTCGGTCGAGATCGGCACGCTGCGCAGCGCGCCGGCGGCAACCATGGTGACGTCCTTGGTCTCGTCCCAGCCCCAGCTCGCCGAGGTCCACGGGTTGGGGACAGTACGGCGGACCGTGCCGTCGATGTACCACGGTCGCGTGGTGCCCTGCTCCATCACCAGCGCGCCGGGCCGTACGACACCGGGCATGGACTGGTCGGCGGAGAGCGGGGTGCGGACGATGATGCCGGTCGCCAGGTCGACCACCCGGGCGGCAGTCGTGCCGAGCCGTGCAAGACTCGTCCCGGACGGTACGGCGACGCGCCCGCCGTTGCGGATGACCCAGAGGCGGCCTTCGGTGTCGCGCGTGACGAGCCCCTCCGGCAGCGGCAGCCAGCCGCCGACGGGATAGCTCGCCATCTCGCCCGGCGTGATTCTGATCCGGTGCGCCGGTGTCAACCCGCGCGCGTCCATGCTCGCGACGTGGATCCGGTACTTCTTGCCGCCCTTGAGCACCCAGGTCCCGCGCCACGGCGCGTAGACGAGCGCCCCGCTCTGGTGCGGTCCGCTGAGGTACGGCCTGGTGATCACCTTCGCGGACTTCAACGACAGGTATGGGTCGTACACCGTACCGCTCCACGCCGGGCCCCTGACCAGCTCGAAGTGCGTGTGCGGCGCGGTCGACTCGGCGTTCCCGCTGTCACCGGTCCAGCCGATGTGCTGCCCGGCGAACAGCTTCGTGCCGACCTTTGTCCCGGGCAGCAGGAACCACGACGCGGTGCCCGCGCCGTCGTCCGTGCCGGGGTTGTCGTTGTTCATGTGGATGTAGATCGCGGTCCAGCCGTTCGCCCCGTTCAGCACGACGTAGTTCCCGTTGCGCGTGGAGATCTGCCCGATGGTGCCGTCGAAGACGGCGACGAGCTTGCGCATCTTCGGCGCCATCAGATCCTGGCCCTCGTGCCCACCGTGGCTGCGGGCGGCGCCGAAGGTGTCCGTGTAGCTCGCGCCGCCGACGACGGGGAAGACCATCGGCACGGTGACGTTCGCGGTGCTGACGGGGCGGTCGGAGGCGTGGGCGGCGGGCACCCCGGCGACCACGCCCGCGGCGGCGAGCACGATGGTCAGGACGGCCGCGGTACGGACGCGGACATGGCGCAGAGCCATGGACGAGCTCCTGTCAGTCGGTGGCGGGACCAGTCGGTGCCAGTCGGCGGCGGACCAGTCTGTGACGGGACCAGGTAGTTCATCGACCGCTGAGCGAGCTGACCTGAGGCACCATCGGCCACTTCGGCGGGAACCCTAGCCCGATCGGCCTAGTCGCCGGGCGCTTTGGGCGGAATCGCCCGTTCCCGTCTCCGCCGGGTCACGAGCGGCGCGTCGGGCAGCCGGCCTCGCGTTCGCGCGACAGCGCGATCAGGCGGGAGACCGCGCGCAGGTACTTCTTGCGGTAGCCGCCGCTGAGCAGTTCCGCCGGGAACAGCTCGTCGAACGGCGTCCCGGACGCCGTGACCGGCACCTCGCTGTCGTAGAGCCGGTCGGCGAGGACCACGACGCGCAGCGCGGTGGACTGGTCCGCGACCGGCGCGACGCCGCGCCAGAACACCCCCGTCACCCCGGCCAGCAAGTCGCCGTACCGGACGGGGTGCAGCGAGGCCAGATGTCCGCACAGGTCGGCGAAGTCGTCCAGCGCGGCACCGGGCTGCGCCGCGGCGAGCTCGACCAGCGTCGCGTCGTCCACCGGAGGCGGCGCGGGCGGCAGGCCGCGGTGCCGGTAGTCCTGCCCCTCGATGCGGACGACGGCGAACCGAGCGGCCAGGCCTTGGATCTCGCGCAGGAAGTCCTGCGCGGCGAAGCGGCCCTCGCCCAGCCGGTCCGGGAGCGTGTTCGACGTGACCGCCAGGGCCACGCCGGCGTCGGCCAGCCGGCCGAGCAGCGTGGAGATCAGCACCGTGTCGCCGACGTCATCCAGCTCGAACTCGTCGATGGCGAGCAGCCGGTGGCCGCTGAGCTGGCTGGCGGCTTCGGCGAACCCGAGGGCGCCGACCAGGTGGGTCAGCTCCGAGAACGTGCAGTACGCCTTGGGCCACGGCGACTCGTGCCACAGCGAGGCCAGCAGGTGCGTCTTGCCGACGCCGTAGCCCCCGTCGAGGTAGCGGCCGGCCCGTCGCGCCGGTCGGGCGCCGCGCTGCCACCAGCTGGCCCGCCGGGCGCTCACCAGCGATCCGGCGAAGGCGCGCAGCTCGCGGAGCGCGTCCGCCTGGGTCGGCTCCGCGGGGTCGGGCAGATAGCTGTCGAAGCGGACCCGCTCGAACCGCTTGGGCGGCAGCAGTGACGCGACCAGCGCCTCCGGCCGCACCTGCGGGTGCCGATAGGCGAGCCGGATCGGCTGTCCCGCGGTCGTGGTCACAACGCGCAAGCCTACGTGCCGGAGATCGCGGGCTCGCACCAGACCGCAGGCAGTTGACCAACCGACCGGTCGGTCGGTACCGTCCCGCCCATGCGCAGCACCGCTCCCACCGACAAGGGCGACCAGACCAGGCGGCACATCGTGACCGTCGCGGCCGAGGCGTTCGCTGAGCGCGGCTACGCCGGTACGTCGCTCAACGACGTCATCCGCGCGACCGGGCTGACCAAGGGCGGGTTCTACTTCCACTTCCCGTCCAAGGAGGCGCTCGCGCTGGAGGTCATGCACGTCAAGCAGCAGGAGTGGGCCGGCAAGGTCGTCACCGCAGCCGCGGTGCACCCGCGCGCCATCGACCAGCTCGTCGCGATGGCCTCAGCGCTGGTCGACCTGCACGACACGGACCCGACGTTCGGCTCGGTGCATGCGCTGTCCCGCGAGCTGTGCACCGACGCCGATCTGGAACCTCAGACGTCGCAGCACCTGACGGCGTGGACCATGCTGGTCGCGGACGTCATCCGGCGGGCGCAGATCGAGGGCGACGCGAAGCCCGATGTCGACCCGGACGCATTGGCCGACATGGCGGTCTGCGCGTTCATCGGGATCGAGGAGATCTCCGACATGCACGCCTCGACGGGGCTCACGATGCGAGCCCGCGTCGACCAGTTCACCGGCGTTCTGCTCGCCGCCATCCGGCCCAGCTAGCCCACCCCGCCCGACACCTGGAGGCACTCGAATGGTCGCAGAACCAACCAACCAGTCGGTTCGCACGCGCGCCGGCCTGCTCACCCGCGGAGCACAGCTCTCGGTACGCCGACCGTGGGCCGTGGTGGTCGCCTGGCTGGCGGTCACGGTCGTCGCAGGCGTGCTGTCGGGCGGGCTCGGCGGCCGGCTCGGTGCGGGGGGCTTCGAGGTGCCGGGCTCGCAGTCGCTCCGCGTGCAGGAGGACCTGCAGCAGCGCTTCACCGGTCAGTCCGCCGACGCCACCCTGCTTGTCGTCAGGTCGTCAACGGCGCCGGCCACCGACCCGGCGTTCGGGCAGGTCGTCGAGCGCCTGGCAGCCGGGGCCGGGAGCATCGACGACGTCACCTCCGTCGTGACACCCGCCCAGGGCGGGCCGGGTTTCGTGTCAGCCGACGGCCGCACCGCCTACGTCGTCGTCGCGATGTCCGGCGACATCGCGCGGCAGCAGGAGATCGCGGCCGACCTCGGTCAGCTTGCCGGCAGCGTCGACACGCCGGGCTTCGACGTGACGACCGCAGGGTCAGCGGCGTTCTTCGACCGCCTCAACGAGGTCTCGCGGCACGACCTGGAGAGCGCCGAGCGGATCACCTTCCCGATCACGCTGGTGATCCTCGTCGTCGCCTTCGGGTCGGTCGTCGCCGCCGGGCTGCCCATCGCCCTGGCGATCATCAGCCTCGTCGTGACGCTCGGCGCACTCTTCCTGCTCGCCGGCGTGATGAACATGAACATCTTCGTGACCAACTCGGCCTCGATCGTCGGGATCGGCGTCGGCATCGACTACGCGCTGTTCGTGGTGACGAGGTTCCGTGAGGAGCTGCGGCGCGGCCGCGAGCCGGGCGCCGCGGTCGTCCGCAGCATCGAGACGTCCGGCCGCGCGGTGCTGCTGTCCGGGCTGACGGTCATCGTCGCGCTGGCCGGCATGTTCCTGGTCGACATCGCGGCGTTCCGCTCGATGGCGGTCGGCATGATGACGGTCGTCACCGTCGCCGTGGCGGCTGCACTGACGCTGCTCCCGGCGCTGCTCGCGCTGCTCGGCCGGCGGATCGAGAAGCTGCGCGTCCCGGCCGTGCGGCGGCGCGCGGTCGGTGCGGAGGGCGCCGGCTTCTGGCACCGCTGGGCGGTTTCCGTCATGCGCCGGCCGTGGCTGTCGCTCGCCGGCTCGGTCGCGATGCTGCTGCTGCTGAGCGCACCGTTCGCGTCGTTGCGGCTCGGCCAGCCCAGCGCGATGGTGCTCCCCGCGGACGAAGGCCCGCGAGTGTCCGCCGAGCGGCTCGCCGAGAGCTTCGGCCCAGGCATCTCGGGGCCGGTCGAGATCCTCGTCGAGACGCCGGGCGGCGCCACCAGCCAGGCGAACATCGACGCGGTCGGGCGGCTCACCGGGTCGTTGGCTGCGGACCGTGCGGTCAGCGCGGTTCGCAGCCTCGCCGCGCCGGTCGCCGTACCGGTCGGGACGACCGACCCCCGGTCACTAGGCGCCGCTGCACCGGCCGTCGCCGGCCTGGTCAACTGGGACCGCGGGGCCGACCTCACCCGCATCACCGTCGTGCCCAGGATCGACCCCTCGTCGGCCGCGGCCGAGCAGCTGGTCGAGCGCATCCGCGGGGAGCACCTGCGCGCGGCCGGGCTGCAGGGCCGCGCGTACGTCGGCGGGCAGACGGCCGGCAACCTGGACCTGTCCGACGAGATCACCTCGCGCATGCCGTGGGTGGTCGCCCTGGTCCTCGGACTGTCCTTCCTGCTGCTCGCGATGGCGTTCCGCTCGCTGCTCCTGCCGCTCAAGGCTCTGCTGATGAACCTGATGTCCGTCGCGGCGTCGTACGGCCTGATCGTCGCGGTGTTCCAGTGGGGCTGGGGTGAGGAGCTGCTGGGCTTCACCTCGGAGGGCAGCATCGCGTCGTTCGTCCCGCTGTTCCTCTTCTCCATCCTGTTCGGGCTCTCGATGGACTACGAGGTCTTCCTGCTGAGCCGGATGCGCGAGGACTACCTGCGGACCGGATCGAACGAGCTAGCGGTCGCGCAGGGCCTCGAGGCGACCGCCCGCACCATCACCTCTGCTGCGCTGATCATGGTGACGGTGTTCGCGGCGTTCGCCAGCAGCCGGGTGCTGCCCTTCAAGCAGATGGGCTTCGGGCTCGCCGTCGCCGTCTTCCTGGATGCGGCGATCATCCGCACCGTGCTGGTGCCGGCTGCGATGAAGCTGATGGGCGACTGGAACTGGTGGATGCCGCGCTGGCTCGACCGGATCCTGCCGACGATCGAGCTCGAGTCGCACGAGGACGCGCCCGTCGCCGCGGAGCACGCCATGGCCTGACCGCGTGCCCCGGCGCCCCGGGCCCGCGCCGTCTGAGGTTGCGTCGGCGTTCCGCGCGCCGTTGACTCGGAGATGCACCCTGCTTCACATGATTGCCACCTGACATGCAGGGTGCATCTCCGTGTCCGAGCTGGCGCAGGCGACCCGCTCGACGGAGGCGCTCGCCTTGAGCGCACGGAAAGCGCGGTCTAACGCGGCCCAAACGCGCCTCTCGTACAACCTCCCTACACATCCGAGACAGGGAGTCGCAATGAGGAAGCGTTCGTGCGCCGTCCGCGCGCAGCAGTCGTCGCCGCAGCGATCTCGCTGGTCGGCGGTGGGGCCGCCATCGCAGCGATCCCGTCGACGACGACCGGCCAGATCACCGCCTGTGTCCACCAGAGCACCGCGGCTGTCCGCATCATCGACGCGCAGGCCGGCAAGACCTGCAACGGCAACGAGACGATGCTGAACTGGTCGAAGGGCTGGAACCACAAGGGCGCGTGGGCATCCAACGTCAACTACGTCGTCGGTGACGTCGCGGTCGCTGCGGGCTCGTCCTACGTCGACAAGGCACCATCGCTGAACAAGCCGCCGGCGAGCAACCCGGCGCTGTGGGGCACGCTGGCGCAGAAGGGCGCGACCGGTCCGGCCGGTCCGCAGGGCCCTGCCGGTCCGGCCGGTTCGATCGCGGGGCGGTCGTTCATGGCTAACTGGGGGCAGCAGGAGCTCAAGGGCGGCCACGAGATGCAGCCCGAACCCAGCGGCTGCTACACGGCGTGGTACCCGGCGGAGTCTGACGCCACCGCAGTCATCTCGCTGTCGGCGACGGTCGGAGCGGGTGCGGGGGCTGGCAGCAAGGTCTTCCTGGTGCCGACGATGGGCCCCCAGCTCGGTCCCCGGACGGAGATCCCGCTCGGTCAAGGCCGTTGGGCGCCGACGACGTAGCGCACGTGACACTGCAGTTCACCATGCCGATCAAGAGCGGCACGTGGTACAGCTTCGGCGCAGCCTTCGCTGCAACCACGGACATCTGGACCAGCGTGGCGACCTGCGTCGGGACCGTGCAGTTCATCCGCACCTAGCAGCCGCCGCCGGCCGGTACGCCGGAGCTGCACCCTGCCACTCATGGTCCTCAGCTGAGCTGCAGGGTGCATCTCCGCGCCTGGCGGGGTCACTCCCCCATGGACTCGCCGTCGTCGTTCGGCGCGAGGAAGTCGTCGCCGGCCGGCTCCACCGGCTCGAGTGTTCCGCGGCCGAGACCGGTCGCGAGGTCCGGTTCGGGGACGTCGTGCGCAGAGCCTGGTGCGATCGGGCCCTCACTCATCTGCTGCTCCTCGGCTGGTCACTGTCGGTACGAGTCGCGGTGCCGGTCGTCGGTCGACACGTCCCCGGACGTGTCGGCGCCGCCCGGTACGTCGGACGTCTCGCCGGCGAGCTCCACCTGGTCCGGCAGGTCCGCCGGG
>DASQMY010000311.1:0-3199 GCA_035645255.1 Mycobacteriales bacterium | reverse complement strand
CCGCCTCGGCCTCGTCGCCTAGCTCGTCGGGTGGGGCCGGGAACGGGCGCGACCCGGTACGCCGGACGCGCTGGCTGACCGGTCGCTGGGCCAGCGGTCCGGCGGAGTGCTAGCCGACCAGCTCGCCGTGCTCGACGCAGCGCGCCACCCAGCCGCGCGGCAGCACCTGCACGGTCATCCGGCGGGCGCAGGCCGCACAGAACCGCGGCGGCTCCAGCGCCCTGGACGCGTCGCACCGCGCGTGATCACCGGACGCGGCCGGCCGGCCGCATCGGTCGCAGAAGCTCACGCCGAAGATCGTACGGCGGACGCCGGCCCGGTCGGCATCGGCTAGTGTCGCTCGCCATGGCTCTGGAGCCCGGACTCGCCGCGTCGTTCCGGTACGTCGTGACCGACGCCGACACCGCGCTCGCGGTCGGGTCGGGTGACGTCGCTGTGCTCGCCACGCCGCGCGTACTCGCGCTCGCCGAGCGGGCCACCTGCCTCGCCGTCGCCGACCACATCGCCGCGGACATGACGACGGTCGGCATCCGGGTCGAGCTCGACCACATCCTCCCGACGGCAGTGGGTAGAACCGTGCTCGTCGAGGCGGTCCTCGAGTCGGTCGAGGGACGACGCCTGACCTTCGGTGTGCGGCTCAGCGACGAGGAGCGGCCGGTGGCGCACGGGTCGGTGAGCCGCAACCTGGTGACGCGCGAGCGCTTCCTGCGCGCCGCGACGGGTCCGCAGCGGTGACCGCGCCGACCGCGGTCGGGAGGGCCGGTGACGTCGTCCGCCGCCCGGCGCTGTGGCGCTACGCCGGGCTCCTGCTGCTGCTCGTCGCCTCGGCGTCCGCGGTCGGGTTCGCCATCGGCGAGCCGATCGACCAGCTGACGCGCCGCGGCGAGCCGTTCCGGTCGACTGACAACGCCATCCCGACCTGGCTGCACGACCGCACCTGTGACGGCGCCGCCTGGCTGGTCGCGCTGGGTGTGAGCGAGCTCGGCCGCCCGATCTTCCTGTACCTGCTGGCCGGCATCGGGATGATCGTGTCCTGGCGGCGCGGCGAGAAGATCAACATCGCCTACTTCGCGATCACCGGGCTGGCCGGCGGCGTCGTCGACACGATCATCAAGGTCGGCGTCGGTCGGCCGCGCCCTGGGCTGGGCGGCTGCCACGTCGGCCTCGAGGGCAAGAGCTTCCCGTCCGGGCACACGATGAGCTCGACCATCGCCTACGGCATGCTGCTCGTGGTCTTCCTGCGACTCGTCCGGTCCGCCGGCAGACGCCGCGCGATCGTCGCGACCGTCGTGGTGATCCTGCTCGCGATCGGCATCGCCCGGATGGCGGTGGGTGCGCACTACGCGACCGACATCACCCTCGGCTACCTCTTCGGCGCGACCTGGCTCGCGCTCGGCACGTGGGCGTTCCGTCGCTGGCGCGTCGACGCGGGCGACCCGGAGACCGCCGGCCGGCTGCGCCTCCAACCGGCTACGCCGCCGGCTCGTTCCGACCCGGCACGTCGAGCGTGAACCCCACCAGGTCGATGCCTGGCGCCGGCGACCAGTCGCGGGACGGATCGCGGACGAAGCCCATCCCGGCGTAGAGCGCGTGCGCGGCGGTCATCCACGCGCCGCTGCTGATCGCGATGCGTGGCCGGCCCAGCGACTGCGCGCGGTCGACGCAGGCCATGGCGAGCGCGCGGCCGACCCCCTGGCCCTGCACGGCCGGTGACACCGCGAGCATCCGGAACTCGACCTCGTCGCCGCGCGCCACCTCTCGCGGGAAGCTGCCCTCCCCCGTGACGAGGGTGACCGTGCCGACGAGCGTGCCGTCGCCGTCCACCGCGACGAGCACCTCCGCGCCCTCCGCCCGCCGCGCGACGTCGCGGATCTCGGCCTCGTAGAAGCCTCGCAGCTGGCGCAGCGCGCTGAACGCCTCGACGACCAGGTCGCCGACCCGGCCGTAGTCGTCCGGCGCTGCGAGCCGGATCGCGACCGGTCGCGCCTCCTGCCCCGTCATGCGCGCCGCTCCACCAGCGTGACGACGCGCACCCAGGCCGGCTTCGCCGGGGCGCTGCTGAAGCCGAACGTCACTGGCGGCGTCAGCGGCCGCGGCCCGCCCAGGTCGACGCCGTCCAGCCAGGCGCGTCCCGCGGCGAGCGGGCGGTGGTCCTGAGCGCAGTAGTACATCCGCCGCCCGCCGAGCCCGCGGCCGCGGGTGCGGACACCGGGCAGGACGTAGCGGGCCGGGATGTCGGCGGCGATGGCGAACCAGCGCGTCCGCCGCACCGATCTCGGTACGGCGGCCAGCAGCCGGCCGACGGCGTCGCGAGGTCCTGGCGTCAGTGACAGCCGGACCGGCCCGGCATCGACGCTCCACTCCTGGCCGCGCCGGGCGAACGACACACCGACCGTGCGCACCTCGTCGTAGCGGTAGGTCGCGCCGACGAAGTCGGCGACCGACGCGTTCGGCGCGAGCAGGATCCGTCGGCCGTCCGGCCGCTCCCACATCACGTCGGCGAAGACACCGAGCGGCGAGCGCGCCCACACCCCGGTCACGAAGCGGTGTCCGGCCGCCGTGCCGAAGGCGGCGATCCACCCGTCGAACCGGTCGAGCTCCACCGCTACAGTGTCCGGCCGAGCGCCTTGATCGGCATGCCCAGCCCTTCGAGCATCGACAGGTCCTCGTCCGGCGTACGGCCCAGCGTGGTGAGGTAGTTGCCGACGATCACGGCGTTGATGCCGCCGAGCATGCCGGCCTCGGTGAAGTCGCCGAGCGTGATCTCGCGGCCGCCGGCGTACCGCAGGATCGTCCGCGGCAGCGCGAGCCGGAACGTCGCGATGGTCCGCAGCGCGTCCTTCGCCGCCAGCACCGGCAGGTCGGCGAACGGCGTGCCTGGGCGGGGGTTGAGGAAATTGAGCGGGACCTCGTCGGGCTGCAGCTCGCCCAGCTCGCCGGCGAACTCGGCGCGCTGCTCGACCGTCTCGCCCATGCCGACGATGCCGCCGCAGCACAGCTCCATGCCTGCGTCCCGCACCATCAGGCAGGTGTCCCAGCGCTCCTGCCAGGAGTGCGTGGTGACGACCCGGTCGAAGTGCGACCGCGCGGTCTCCAGGTTGTGGTTGTAGCGGTGCACGCCGATCGCGACCAGCTCGTCGACCTGCGCTTGGGTCAGCATGCCCAGCGAGCAGGCGACGTTGATGTCGACCTCGGCCTT
>DASQMY010000310.1:0-9107 GCA_035645255.1 Mycobacteriales bacterium | reverse complement strand
AGGTCCGCGCAGGGCAGGAGGGACTCGAACCCCCAACCGCTGGTTTTGGCGACCGGAGCTCTGCCAGTTGAGCCACTGCCCTTCGCGGACCTGCCCGCTGACCCGGGCACCGTGATGAGGGCGCGCCACGGCCGGGCGGTTTCGGCCCAGACAGCGCAGTGTACGTGGCTGGCGCCGCCCCGGCCAACCGTCCGGCGCCGCCCCGCCGTACCCCCGGTCGGCCTAGGCCGGCGCGCGGCGCGACCGGACCGTCCGCCAGGCGAGCAGGCTGAGCCCACCGGCGGCGACGGCGCCGAGGCCCACCCCGGCGGCGACGACGCGCGGCCGGCTGCCGGACACCGCACCCCGGCCGACGACCGCCGCACGCTCGACGACCCCGGGCGAGGCGGCCCGGTCGAGCAGCTGGTCGAGCAGCCCGCCGGGCGGTGTGAGCGGCACGTCGCGCAGCTCGGCGAGCGTGCGGCGCATCGCGCGGTACGACGCCGCCTCGGCCGCGCAGTCGGGGCAGTCGGCCAGGTGGGCGCGCACCTCGGTCGCCCGGCGGGTCGACAGCTCGTGCCCGTCGAGACCGGGCAGGTCGGTGCGGACGCCGGAGCAGGCGGTGGTCCCCGGAAGGTCTGGGCGGGTCATGAGCTGGCTCTCCTGCTTCTGGGCAGCGGCGTGACGGTGGAGTCGGTGAGTGCCGCGCGCAGGCGTTCCCGGGCGCGGAACAGGCGCACCTTGACGGCTGTCTCGGACAGCCCGGTCAGTGCGGCGACCTCGGCGGTCGACAGGCCCTCCACGTCGCGCAGCACCACGATGGTGCGGGCGGACTCGGGGAGCGCCGCAACGGCCGCCTCGGCGCGGGCCAGCAGCTCCGCCCGTTCGGCGCGCTCCTCCGGCCCCGCGGCCTGGTCGGTGAACGCGTCGCCGTACTCCTCGCCCGGCATGCCGATCGCCTGCGTGCCGACGACCGGGCGGCGGGACCGCCGGCGCATCGCGGACAGCGAGGTGTTGACGGTGATCCGGTGCAGCCAGGTGCTGAAGGCGGCGTCGCCGCGGAAGCCGCGGACGGAGCGGAGCACGCGCATGAACACCTCCTGCGTGACGTCGGCCGCCTCCTCGCGGTCCCGGACCAGCCGGTAGGCGAGGGAGAACACATCGGCATAGGTGGCCCTGATCAGGGCGTCCATCGCATCGGGCTCACCACGCTGGCAGGCCCGGACGATCTCCTCGTCGACGTCCATCAACGGATTGGACCCCTCTCGGTCGTTCCGGTTTCATGCTCAAGCACGGGCACCGGCGCCGTTCGCACCGGCATGCTCGCACTCCCCGGAAGGCAAGGCCATGACGCCGTCCCGCATCTCCCGACGGATCGGCTCCATCGCGGAGTCGGCCACGCTCGCCGTCGACGCCAAGGCCAAGTCGCTCAAGGCGGCCGGCCGGCCGGTGATCGGGTTCGGCGCCGGCGAGCCGGACTTCCCGACGCCCGCGCACATCGTCGAGGCGGCAGCCGCAGCGTGCAGCAACCCGCGATTCCACAAGTACACCCCGGCCGCCGGGCTGCCCGAGCTGCGCGAGGCGGTCGCGACCAAGACCAAGCGGGACTCCGGGCTGTCCGTTGACGCGGCGCAGGTGCTCGTGACCAACGGCGGCAAGCAGGCGGTCTACGAGGCGTTCGCGACGCTGCTGGACCCCGGCGACGAAGTGCTCCTCCCGGCGCCGTACTGGACGACCTACCCGGAGGCCATCCGGCTGGCCGGCGGCGTACCGGTCGAGATCGGCACCGACGAGACGTCGGAGTTCTCGGTGACGGTCGAGCAGCTCGAGTCCGCCCGGACCGAGCGGACCAAGGCGCTGCTCTTCTGCTCGCCGTCCAACCCGACGGGCGGCGTCTACTCCCCCAGCCAGGTCGAGGCGATCGGCCGGTGGGCGGTCGAGGCGGGCGTGTGGGTGGTCGCCGACGAGATCTACGAGCACCTGACGTACGGCGTCACCGAGCACGTCTCGATGCCGGTGACGGTGCCCGAGCTCGCCGACAGCTGCGTCGTCGTCAACGGGGTCGCCAAGACGTATGCGATGACCGGCTGGCGGGTCGGCTGGCTGATCGGGCCCACCGACGTCGTCAAGGCGGCGACCAACCTGCACTCGCACGCGACGTCCAACGTCGCCAACGTGTCGCAGGCTGCGGCGCTCGCGGCGGTCTCCGGCGACCTGTCCGCGGTGGCCGAGATGCGGACGGCGTTCGACCGCCGCCGCCGGCTGATGTACCGGATGCTCTCCGAGATCCCGGGCGTGACCCTGCCCGAGCCGGAGGGCGCGTTCTACGCCTACCCGTCGGTCAAGGGCGTGCTCGGGCGGAGCATCCGTGGCCGGACCCCGTCGTCGTCCGCCGAGCTCGCAGAGCTCATCCTCGACGAGGTCGAGGTGGCCGTCGTACCGGGAGAGGCATTCGGTACGCCGGGCTACCTGCGGCTGTCCTACGCGTGCAGCGACGACGACATCGAGGAGGGCGTCGGGCGCATCGCTCGCCTCCTCGGCGAGAGTTCGTAACCTCGACCAACGTGTGGCGGCTCCCCGACCATGTTGCGCAGTACCTCGCGAGCCCGACGGCATCCCGCACCGCGCGGAAGGCGAGGCGGCGCTGCTGGATCACCTGCCGGAAGTGGCGCGAGCTCGCCCTGCTCGCGGCGCCCGGACCGGGCGTAGGCTCGTCCGTGTGACGTTGCGGGCGTCGGGACGCCCATGACGTCACGACGTCGGTGGGGGTTGGGGCGCGCCCGTCTCCCCCGTCGTCATGGCGCGATGGTGCCGCATCCACGGTGACGCGACGAGCAGTTCGCGGGAGCTGCGTCCGGTACGGGATCAGGTCGGGCGGTCGCGGGCAGCCACGCCGGGTTCAGCGCTGGGTGCGGAGGTCTTCGCGGCCGCGGAACCGCTCGAGGAAGCGGTTGTAGGTCCGGCGCGACTCCGCGTCACGGAAGGTCGGGTCGCTGTCGTGGTAGCCGCGGTGGCGGTGCCTGGTGACGGGCAGCGGCTCGGTCTGCACCGCGACGCCGCCCGCGTCCCGCAACAGGAAGCAGAACTCGAGGTCACCGTTGCGGTAGAACGTCGCCCGGGGGTCCGGCCCGCCCACGGCGAGCGCCGCGGTACGCCGGACGGCCAGCAGGTAGCCGAGGACCGCGTCGCACTCCCCCGGCCCGGGGGCGTCGGCGAACTCCAGCCAGTCGTCGCGCACGTCGACACCCCACGGACCGGCGACGACGATCTGCGGCTTGTCGAACGCGTCGGACAGCGTGCCGACGACCTCGCCGGTGAGCTCGATCGACGGGTCGAGCCAGACATGGACCGCCGCGCTGTCGGCGCGGAGCAGTGCGGTGCGTGCCTCTGCCCAACCAGCCGCCTGCGCCGCGTGCCAGACCTCGACGCGACCCGGGTTGGCGGCGGCGAGCTCGTGCGCCACGTCACCGGCGCCCTCGACGTTGCCGAGGTCGAGCACCAGCAGCGGCGCCGCGGAGTGCGCGAGCACCGCGGTGAGGCAGCGGCGTACGTCGTCCGGCCAGCCCTCGACGACGACGGCCAGCGACATCGGGTGGGTGTCCGGGTCGCCGGACCGGTCCGGCAGCTGCGCGACGGTCGGCACCACCTGGTACGGCGGCCGGGGGGTGAGGTCGTAGCCGGACGGGGTGTCGTGGACGACCCAGCCCAGCGCGTAGATCTCGTCGCGCAGGCGGTCAGCCGACGCATAGTTGCGCGCGGCCCTGGCCACTCGCCGCGCCTTGGCCAGCCGGCGTGCGTCGGCTTCGCTCAGCGGAGCTGCACCACCGCACGCGAGCCCGTAAGCACGGCGCCGTCCGGAGTCGACACGTCGAGGAAGACGACCACCCGGTTGCCGTCGAGCTTGTCCTCGACCCGACCCCGGACGGTGAGCGTCGCACCCTTGTCGTCGTCCGGGACGACGACCGGCCTGGTGAAGCGGACCTTGTACTCGACCACCGAGCCGGGGTCGCCGCACCAGTCGGTGACCACGCGGATCGCCTGCGCCATCGTGTACATGCCGTGCGCGATGACGTCGGGCAGCCCGACCGATCGGGCGACCCGCTCGTTCCAGTGGATCACGTTGAAGTCGCCGGACGCGCCGGCGTACATGATCAGGTTGACCCGCTGGACGACGAACTCGCGCGGCCCGATCTCGGCCCCCACCAAGACCGCGGCGTAGTCGATGGAGGCGGTCACGACGGGTCCCGTGCGCCGCGGACGACCAGCGTGTTGACGGCCACGCACACCGGCTCGCCGTCGACGGTGCGGATGTCGGCCGACCAGGTCAGCGTCTCGTTGCCGCCGCGACTGCGCACGTCCTCGACGCGCGGCGTGCCGACCAGCACGTCGCCCGCGCGGATCGGACGGTGGTGGACGAAGCGCTGCTCGCCGTGGACGACGCGCGAGTAGTCGACCCCGAGCTCCGGGTCGTGCACCAGCCCCGTGCCGATCCGCAGGCCGAGCACGATGGCGAACGTCGGCGGTGCGATCACGTCGGGGTGCCCCAGGGCGCGGGCCTCGTCGCGCGAGGTGTAGGCGGGGTTGTCGTCGCCGATCGCGGCGGCGAACTCGCGGATCTTCTCCCGCGAGACCTCGTACGGCTCGCTCTGCGGAAACTCCCGCCCGATGAAGTCGGGGTTGATCGGCACTACCCACGCCCTTCTGGCCGCCGGGGCCGCGACTGCGGGTCCTGGGAGCGGACGCTAACCGGACGGGGCGACGGGCGCCAACGCTGCGGCGTCAGCCGGCCGGGCATCTCTCGACGGGCGCGGCGCCGGGACGGCTTCCGGTGCGGCGAACGCCTTGCCGAGGGTGAACGCGAACGGCGTCGGACCGAGCGACCGCAGGGCGGCGACGCGCTCCTCGGCCTCGGCCACGGTGGGGCGGTGGCCAGCCGGGACCCACCACAGCGCGGTGAACGCGTCGGCCATCCGGTGGAACCACTCGCGGCGGCGGCGCATCACCTCGACGTGCCGGCTGCGGAGCACGTAGTCGGCGAGCGCGTCGACCGACTCCCAGACCGACATGTTGATGATGATCCCGCTCGGTCCGGCATCCGCGACGAAACCGGGGATGGAGGTCGCGTTGCCGTCCGGCGAGTACTGCATCCGCCAGATGAAGCCGGGCGCTGTGTCGGCGAGGGCGTTGAGCGGCTCGAGCTCCGCGACGAAACCGGCCATCTCGGCCGAGTCCATCGCCCCGCGGGGATGGCCGATGTTGATCTGGGCCAGGTGGTGCGACGCCATGGCGCGAGACTAGCGGCCGGTGGTTCTGCGCTCTCCCGGTTTGCCTGAAGAGACGACGAGAGGCCGGTCCCCGACGGGGCCGGCCTCGATCGTGCTGCGCGTGGGAGCGGCTAGCGGGTCTCGCGGTGGGGCTGGTGGGTCCGGCAGTTGGGGCAGAACTTCTTCAGCTCCATGCGGTCCGGGTCGTTGCGGCGGTTCTTCTTGGTGATGTAGTTGCGGTGCTTGCACTCCGTGCAGGCCATCGTGATCTTGGGGCGGACGTCGTTCGCGGCCACTGCAGGAGCCTCTCAGCGGGAACGGCGCGGGGCGAGGCTCGCGCACGGTACGGACACACAGACGGTCAAGGGTAACGGACGGCCGCGCCGCCTGTCGAAAGCGGCTCGGGACGAGGTGGTAGCGGTGGCCGGATTTGAACCGGCGACACAGCGATTATGAGCCGCTTGCTCTGCCAGGCTGAGCTACACCGCCGCGGCGCCAGGTGCGCCGTAGAGCCCCCTTACGGAATCGAACCGTAGACCTTCTCCTTACCATGGAGACGCTCTGCCGACTGAGCTAAGGGGGCGAGTCGCAGGGCAGGTTACCCGATGCGGCGCAGGTCAAGCGAACGAGCTTCGCCGCTCAGCGAGCGTCCCTGGACTTGCGCTTCTCGTGCCGCATGGCCAGGCAGGCCCGGCGGAGCAGCCGATCGGGCTCCTCGGTCGCCTCGGCGGTGATCGCGACGCCGATGCAGGCGGACATCATGATCAACCGGTCGGCGATCATCATCGGCGCCGAGACGGCGTCGTCGAGGCGCTCGGCGATCGCTGCGGCGTCCTCCCACGTCGCGAGCGCGTCGGCGATGACGACGAACTCGTCGCCGCCGATGCGGCCGGCGGAGTCGGTGGAGCGCAGGTTGCGGGTGAGTGCTCCGGCGGTCCGGCGGAGGATCTCGCTGCCGGCGTCCCAGCCGAGCTCGTCGTTGAGCGAGCCCATCCGGTCGAGGCCGATCACGACGACGGCGACGGTGAGCTGCGAGCGCTGTGCCCGGGAGAGCGCGCCGCGCAGCCGGTCGATCACGATCGTGCTGCCGGCAAGCCCGGTCAGCGGGTCGTGCAGGTCCTGCCAGCCGGGGGCCTCGGTGGCGAGCTGCTGCTGCCACGGCATGGCCACGGACAGCCCGGAGGACACCTGGTCGGCACCGGTCTCGTCCGACCGGCTTCGGTCGTACCGCTCGCTCACCGCGGGTCTCCCATTCCGTCGATGCGTCTCACATCGGCACGCGATCAAGAAACGTGAGTGGTTGCGCGGGGTCGCGAGACGGCGAACGCGGACGCTCCGGGGAGCGCCCGCGTCGGCGACATCGGGTGGCAGGTGCAGGGTTCGAACCTGCGTAGGCTGAGCCGGCGGTTTTACAGACCGCTCCCTTTGGCCACTCGGGCAACCTGCCTGGGTCGGCACGGAGGCTGCTGGGCGCCCGTGCAGGAGACAGAGATTACCGGATAACGTCGCGAACGCCGTACTCCGATCCAGCGCTCCACGAGAGGCACCGACGTGGCAGATCCGTCGTTCGACGTCGTCAGCAAGGTCGACAAGCAGGAGGTCGACAACGCGCTCAACCAGGCCAGCAAAGAGGTCGCGCAGCGGTACGACTTCAAGGGTGTCGGGGCGTCGATCGCGTGGTCCGGCGAGCAGGTCGAGATCAAGGCCAACACCGACGAGCGGGTGCGCGCCGTCCTCGAGGTGTTCAAGGAGAAGCTGGTGAAGCGCCAGGTCTCGCTGAAGACCCTCCAGCACGGCGACCCGCAGCCGGCCGGCGGCAACAACTACAAGCTGTCGATCGGCATCGCCCAGGGCATCGACGACGAGAAGGCGAAGAAGATCGCCAAGACGATCAAGGCCGAGGGGCCGAAGGGCATCCAGGCGCAGATCCAGGGCGACCAGCTGCGGGTGACCGGCAAGAAGAAGGACGACCTGCAGGCGGTCATCCAGCTGCTCAAGGAAGGCGACTTCGGCGTACCGCTGCAGTTCACCAACTACCGCTGACGGGCTGCTCGCCGGCGCCACAGCAGCAGCGCCGTCATCACGGCGGCCGACGCGACGACCGCCGCGACGACGGCGCCGCCCCCGCTGCCGTCGCCGTCCGAGCCGTCGTCCGGCGCCGCTGCCCGGGTCTCGATGAACGCCGGACCTACGCCGGTGTCGCCGGTGGGAGTGACGGTCACGCCCGGCGCGGTGGTCGGCGACACCGCAGCAGTATCGTCGTCGGGGACCGGCTCGGCGCTCGGCGCGCCGCCCACGGTGAACCCGCTCGCCACCGTCGGCTTGGTGTGGTCGCCGTCCTCGGCGAACCTGACCTCGAGCGTGTGCTCGCCCGGCGCGACGGTCGGGATGGTGACCTGCAGCTGAGCGCCCGGCGCGAGGGACAGCCCGGTGAACGCCCCGCCCGGGCCGACCCGGCCGCTCGCGTCGACCGGCTGGTCGTCCAGGTGGAGCGTGAACTGCGCCGGCCCCGAGCCCTCGGCCGAGGCGCTCAGCGCGACGACGACATCCGTGCCGCTGACGTCGGCACCGCCTTCCGGGCTGACGATCGTGACGTCCGGCGCGACGTGGGCGGCCGCCGCACCGGCCGACCAGAGCGCGGTCACGAGCCCGAGGACCAGTACGGCGATCGTGCGGGCGGCCGGCCGGCCGGTGGTCGAGGTGGTCACCGGGCCAATCTAGACGGCGCCCGCCGCGCTCATCTGCTCCAGCCGCTGGATGCGCTCCTCCATCGGCGGG
This sequence comes from Mycobacteriales bacterium, assembly GCA_035645255.1. Taxonomy (GTDB): domain Bacteria; phylum Actinomycetota; class Actinomycetes; order BP-191; family BP-191; genus DASQMY01. The sequence goes on along the minus strand of DASQMY010000310.1, from coordinate 1,086 downwards.
TGCGTCGAGAAGAGCGACCCGAGGCCGCCGCCGCTGAACGGGTTGGCGATCATCAGGTGGCTCGTCGCCGCGAGCTGCGGCTGCTGCGGGAGCGGGCGGGCCGACGTGCCGGCGTGCAGCTTGCGGAGCGCGGACGCCAGTGCGAGCGGGTCGCCGGTGACCTGCGCGCCGGTCGCGTCGGCCTGGTACTCGCGGGACCGGGAGATCGCCATCTGGATCATCCCGGCCGCCATCGGGCCGAGGATCATCAGCAGCAGCCCGCCGAGCACCCCGCCGCCGTCGTCCTCGTCGTCCCGGCCACCGCCGAACATCGCGCCGAACATCGCCATCCTGGATAGGAACATGATGACCGTGGCCAGCCCGCCGGCGACCGACGAGATCAGGATGTCGCGGTTGGCGACGTGGGCCAGCTCGTGGCCGAGCACCCCGCGCAGCTCGCGCCAGTCGAGCATGCCGAGGATTCCCTCGGTGACGCACACCGCGGCGTTCTGCGGGTTGCGACCGGTGGCGAACGCGTTGGGCTGCATGGTCGGCGAGATGTAGAGGCGCGGCATCGGCATCCGGTGGTTGCCGGCGAGCTCGCGCACCAGCGCGTACAGCTGCGGCGCCTCCGCCTCGCTGACCGGACGCGCGTGCATCGAGCGGAGCGCGAGCTTGTCGCTGTAGAAGTACGAGACGCCGTTTACGCCGAGCGCGATCACGAACGCGATCGTCAGCCCGCTCGCGCCGCCGAAGAGCTGCCCGGCGAAGAGGATGAGCGCGGACAGCGCCCCGAGCAGGACGGCCGTCTTCAGCCCGTTCTGGTACCTGTTGTGCTGCACTTGCTGCTGCCTTCCAGACCTCCCCCGGCGGCGCCGGCGGCTGTCTGGTTCAACGCCGGCGCGGGGCGCGACGTTCCGCTCGGGCGCCGTGCCGCGCGGCATGGCAGCCGGCACGAGGAACGACCAGAAGCCGGACAGCGGCATGAGCAGCACTCCCCACGCGGTGAAGGCGACGAGCGCCCAGGGCAGCCAGCGGGGGACGCCGCCCGCGGCGCGCTCGACCGACATCACGAGCGCACTGACGAGCAGTACGACGAGTCCAGCG
>DASQMY010000309.1:0-22084 GCA_035645255.1 Mycobacteriales bacterium | reverse complement strand
GACGCGAGCCGGGTGCCGGCGGACAGGGCGGCGTCCTCGTCCACGCCCTCGTCCGGCTCGACGACGTAGACGACGTCGACGTCGCTGACGTAGTTGAGCTCGCGGCCGCCGCACTTGCCCATGCCGATGACCGCCAGCCGGCAGCCGGCCCCGTGGTCGCGCTGCTGCGCCCGGGCGATGGCCAGCGCCGCCTCCAGCGCCGCCGCGGCGAGGTCGGCCAGCTCCCGGCTCACCGCGTCGACGACGTCGCCGCCGAGCTCTCCGACCTCGCCGGCGCGACGCTCGAGGCGGCGCTCGCGGTCGCCCGCGCCCGGGTCGGTGACGCCGCGGCCACCTGCCGGCTGGCGGTCGTCGCGATGGGCAAGTGCGGGGGGCACGAGCTCAACTACGTCAGCGACGTCGACGTCGTCTTCGTCGCGGAGCCGGCGGGCGGCGGCGACGAGCGGGCCGCCGTACGGACCGCGACCCGGCTCGCGGAGGGCGTGATCCGCGCCTGCGGGCGGACGACCGCCGAGGGCGCGCTGTGGCCGGTCGACACCGCGCTGCGGCCGGAGGGCAGGTCCGGGCCGCTGGTGCGGACGCTCGCCAGCTACGAGGCGTACTACCAGCGGTGGGCGAAGACGTGGGAGTTCCAGGCGCTGCTGAAGGCGCGTGCGGTGGCCGGCGACCCCGCGCTCGGCGCGGAGTTCGGCGACCGGATCTCGCCGATGGTCTGGGCGGCGGGGGAGCGGCCGGACTTCGTCGCCGACATCCGGGCGATGAAACGGCGCGTGGAGGGGTCGATCCCGCACACCGAGGTGGACCGCGAGCTCAAGCTCGGCCCCGGTGGCCTGCGCGACGTCGAGTTCGCCGTACAGTTGCTGCAGCTGGTGCACGGGCGGCTCGACGGGTCCATCCGTCAGCAGAGCACGCTCGCTGCGCTCGACGCGCTCGCCGAGGGCGGCTACGTCGCGGAGGACGACCGCGCGAAGCTGTCCGCGGCCTACCGCTTCCTGCGCAAGACCGAGCACCGGCTGCAGCTGCAGCGGCTGCGGCGCACCCATCTGATCCCGAGTGACGAGGCGGCACTGCGCTGGCTCGCGCGGTCGATGGGCGCCCGTGACGGTCCGCGCGGCTCCGCCGCGGAGTCGTGGCAGCGGGAGCACCGGCGGCACGCCGTCGAAGTCCGGCGGCTGCACGAGAAGCTGTTCTACCGGCCGCTGCTGCTCGCCGTCTCGCGGCTGCCCGGCGACACCGCCCGGCTGTCGCCCGAGGCGGCGACCGCGCGGCTCGAGGCGCTCGGGTTCGCCGACCCGCGCGGCGCGCTCCGGCACCTCGAGGCGATGACCGCCGGGCTGTCGCGGCGGGCCGGCGTACTGCGGACGATGCTGCCGGTGATGCTGGGGTGGTTCGCCGACGCGCACGACCCGGACGCCGGTCTGCTGGCGTTCCGGCAGGTGGCCGAGGCGCTCGGTGACTCGCCGTGGTTCCTCGCCCTGTTGCGCGACTCCGACGTCGAGGCCGAGCGGCTGGCCGGGCTGCTGTCGGCCAGCCGCTACGTCGCCGACCTGCTCGGCCGGGCACCCGAGGCGGTCAGCATCATCGCCCGGGACGACGAGCTCACCGCCCGTGACGCCGAGGCGCTGCGGGCGGAGCAGGCCGCGGTCGTACGGCGGCACGCCGACGCCGAGACCGCGGTCGCCGCGGCGCGCGGGGTACGGCGGCACGAGCTGCTGCGCGTCGCCTGCGCCGACCTGCTGGGGTTCATGGAGGTCGACCAGGTCGGCCGCGCGCTCAGCGACGTTGCCGACGCGACGATCAGCGCGGCTCTCGACGTCGCGACCCGCAAGGTGGCGGCGACGCGAGACGGCGCGCTCGACGTGCGGATCGCGGTGATCGGGATGGGCCGGCTCGGCGGCCGCGAGCAGGGCTACGGCTCGGATGCCGATGTGCTGTTCGTGCACGACCCGCTGCCCGGCGTACCGGACAACGTGGCGGCGGCGACCGCGCTCGCCGTCGCCAACGAGCTGCGCCGGCTGCTCGCGCTGACCGCGCCCGATCCGCCGCTCACCATCGATGCGGACCTGCGCCCCGAGGGCCGGCAGGGACCGCTCACCCGCAGCCTGGCGTCGTACGCGCGGTACTACGAGCGCTGGTCGCTGGTCTGGGAGGCCCAGGCGCTGCTGCGCGCCCGCTTCGTCGCTGGTGACGCCGAGCTCGGCCTGCGGTTCGCGGAGCTGGTCGCGCCGGTCCGCTGGCCGGCCGAGCTCTCGGCGACCGACATCCGGGAGATCCGGCGGATCAAGGCGCGGGTCGAGACGGAGCGGCTGCCGCGCGGTGCGGACCGCACCCGGCACATGAAGCTGGGTCCCGGCGGGCTCGCTGACGTCGAGTGGACGGTGCAGCTGCTGCAGCTCCAGCATGCGCGCCGCGTGCCGGAACTGCGGACGACGGGGACGCTCGATGCGCTGACCGTGGCCTGCGCGGAAGGGCTGGTCACCGCCGAGGACGCTGCGACGCTGCGCGCCGCCTGGCTGTTGGCCGCGGACGCCCGCAACGCGCTGATGCTGGTGCGCGGCCGGGCCGGCGACCAGCTGCCCGACGAGGCGCGGGTGCTTTCGGGTGTCGCGCGCGCACTCGGCTACCCTGCGGGCAGCCGGGGCGAGTTCCTGGAGAGCTATCGGCGCGCGACCCGCCGCGCCCGCACCGTTGTCGAAAGGGTGTTCTACGGGTGACGCTCGACATGCCGCCGGCCGCATCCGGGTTCGTCGCCGTCGAGGGCGTGCGGTTCCACGTGTGGCGGGCGGCACCGCCGCGGCGCCGGCGGACCACCCCCGCGCTGCTGCTGCACGGCGTGCCGGAGACGGCGCTCGCCTGGCGGGCGCTCGTACCTGAGCTGGTCAAGGACCGGGCCGTCATCGCGCCCGACCTGAAGGGGCTCGGCGACAGCGAGGCGCGCGGGCCCTACGACGTGTCGACCCTCGTCAACGAGCTCGCCGCCCTCGTGCTGCACGAGATCGACGGCCCGGTCGACGTGGTCGGCCACGACTGGGGCGGGGTGCTCGGGCTCGCGCTCGCCGCCGCCCGACCGGACCTGGTCCGCCGGCTGGTGGTCGTCAACGCGCCGTACCGCGAGTTCAGCGTCCTGCGCGCGCCGCACCTGCCGTTCTTCGCGCTGCCCGTCGCTCCCGAGGCGCTGTTCCGGCTCGGCGGTGAGCGGGTCGTGCGCGGGATGCTGCGGGCCGCCTGGCGGTCGGAGTGGACGCTCGACGACGAGGTGCTCGACCACTACTGCCGGTCGTACGCCGACCCGCAGCACACCGCGGCGATGCTCGGCTACTACCGCGCCGCGACGCGACCGCGGATCGCGCAGGCGGTGGACCGGCTGGTGCCGGGCCGCCCGGCTGCCGCCCGCTCCGCGCGCCCGCGCTCCGGAGCCGATGGAGCAGCCGCCGACTCGTCGTCGGCCGCGCGGATCCGCGTCGAGCGGAGCCTGGTCGTGTGGGGCGCCGCCGACCCGGTGCTGCCGGTCTGGGTGGGCGAGTCGGTGGTGCGGGACCTCGGCGCGAACTGCTCGATGGTGACGCTGCCCGGGGTCGGCCACTTCGCCCCCGAGGAGGCGCCGGCGGTCGTCGTACCGACGGTTGCCGAGTTCCTGCGCGCGAGCTAGCCGTCGGGCGGCTAGGCGGCGTGCGCGTGCACCCGCCAAGCGAGCGGAAGCGCGATCAGCACCACCGCCTGGATCGCCAGCAACGCCGGAACGATGCCCCAACGGTCTGCCACCAGGCCGGCTCCGAGGGTGACGAGCGCGTAGAGGACGCTGCCGAGCAGCGACGCAAGCGAACCCATCGTCGCGCGTTCCCGGTCGGTGAACTCGCGCTGCAGCAACGTCTGCTGGGCGATTGTCGACATGCCGTAGGCCGGTGACCCGACCAGCACGGGGGAGAGCATCGTCGGCTCGACCAGCGCCACGAAGTTCGCCACGTTGTCGAACAGCTCACCGGTCAGCAGAGTGCGGGCCGCGCCCAACCGGCCGATCACCCGCCCACTGACTCGGAAGCCGACGAAGGCCGCGCCATGGCCGAAGGTGCGCCACAGGCCCAGCGCCCAGAGCGGCCACAGCCCTGCCACGAAGACGGGCGAGAGCTGGGCCGCGCTCTCACCGCTGTAGCGAAGCGCCGACACCAGAGTCATCCGGCGGAGCACCGGATTACGGCGGATGCCGCCCAGGGCGGATCCCAGATGCACCAGCACGTTCGCCTCCAGCGGGCCGTGCACCCGCGGTTGCCGAACCCGCAAGGCGACGAGCAGGCACAGGACCTGCGGCAGGACCGACAGCACGACCACCGCACGCAGTGACCACGCGCCGGCGACCACGCCGCCGACGGCTGCGGACAGCGCGAGCGCGATCTGGAACATCGAGTTCACCTGGCCCGAGTGCCGTGGGAACTCCGCCTCCTGGCCGGCTTCGAGCAACGTGTCGTAGAGCAGTGACTCGTTGTTGCCACTCCAAAGAGCGGTCGCCAATCCCTCCAGCACGACAGCTGCCAGGAGGAGGCCATAGCCCGCAGCGCCGGCGTAGCCCCCATGGGCGACCACCATGACGACGGCGCCGGCGATCATCGTGCCGCGCCGGCCGAGGCGGTCGGAGAGCACCCCGGTAGGGACCTCGAACGCTGCCGATGACAGCATCTTCGCTGCCAGGAGGCTGGCGGCAGCGGTGTACGAGCCGGTCACCTGCGCGAAGTAGATGACCATGATCGGCCCGTACATGCGGAAGTCGCCGAAGAAGTTGAACCAGCTCAGCAGGCGGACGTTGCGACTGACGGCGTGATCAGCGCGGCTCGGAGCGGCCGGCGCACGACGAGCGGGCACAGCAGAGCTCCCGGAAGGCGAACGGAGACGCCAGACAGCGCCAAGGGCCGGTGAGACGTGTCACCTCGCCCCGGCGACCGGGATGTGTGCTGAGGCTGCTGCTATCCGCGCGGCGTCAAGCCGCGACTGCGGTCACCAAGGGCGAACGGAAGCTCCGGTCATCGTTGTGGACATCAGTGCTCCTCGATTCGCGTCGCCGACGGATTCGCGGACAGCCGCTACCTTAGCGACCGAAGGCGCCCGCCCGCGACTCAGGGGATGCATGCACGCTAGGCGCCCGGCTAGGTCACCGGACTGCCACGGTGCGCGCCCGGCGGGCGGTAGCGCCGGTGGCCGCTCTCGACGGTCGGGTCCACGGCGTTGTAGCCCGACAGCAGCCGCTGGATCACGAACCCGAGCCACAGCGCAACCACGCCGCCGAGCGCGTCGAGCCAGAAGTGGTTGGCCGTCGCGACGATGACGAAGAACGTGACGACCGGGTAGAGCGCGCCGAGCCAGCGGACCCACGCGTGCGGGGACAGCGCCACGATCGCGATCGCGCACCACACCGACCAGCCGACGTGCATCGACGGCATCGCGGCGAACTGGTTGGAGATCGACTGAACGCCGTTGGAGCTCCACGAACCCCACGTCTTGTAGCGGACGATCGTGTCGATGAACCCTATCTGCGTCAGGAAGCGCGGCGGCGCCAGCTCGTAGAACGTGTAGCCGAGCAGCGCCAGCGCGTTGGTCGCGTAGAGAGCGGTGCGCATGCCGCGGTACTGCAGCGGGTGGCGGCGGTAGAGCCAGATCAGCGTGCCGACGGTGACGATGAAGTGCGCGAGCGCGTACCAGTAGTTGGAGAACGTCGCGAGCCACTCGATCTCGGCGACCCACTTGTTGACGGCGAGCTCGAACCCGGTGCCGATCGCCCGCTGGAACTCCCAGATGTCGAGGCCGCGGGCGCAGGCGACCCGCTGGAGGTCGGACAGCGTCCCTGGCCTCCCGCAGTCGGCTGCGACGCCGCCGCCGACGCTGTTGCGGACGAGCCCGTAGAGGTAGTAGCTGATCAGGATGAAGCCGGCCTCCTGCCACCACTTGGGGTGGCGGCGCACCCGCCAGCGAGATGGCAGCAGGCCCCAGCCGTAGGGCCTCGGCAGGACGGCGGAAGCGAGCGCCGGGTCGACGTCAGGCGGCAGCGGAACACCGGGCGGCGGCACCGGTACGCCGGGCGCCTGCCGCGTGGACGCGTCGCTGAACTCCCGCTGGGTCACGCGCTCCCTGGCGTCGTCCGGGGTTCCGGGCCGCGCCCGGGACTCCGGAGGCTTCGACATTCGGACATGCTCCCATGCGGCTACGACGTTTCAGTGGCACTTTCCCACTCCCGTACGGGCGCTACGTCATGCCGTGGGCGGATGGCTCTCCTCCCTTCGGTGGAGCTCCGCTGCCTGCCGCAGCCAGGTCGCCGGGTCCTGGTCGTGGTAGACGTGCTCGTCCGGCTCGATCCGGTCGAGGAACGTCCGGTAGATGAGCGCCTGCCGCATCGCCGCGACCGGCTGCAGCAGCGCGGCCGCCCGGTCGGGGTCGCTGCCGGGCACCTCAGCGCGCCAGGCGGCTGCCCAGCGCGCAGTGATCGCCGGGACGTCCGCGGCCTCGGCGGACGCGACGAAGGCGGGCTGGTCGAGGAGCGGGTGGCCGACGCCGCAGTCGCCCCAGTCCAGCAGCACCAGCCGGTCGCCGCCACCGCGGATGTTGCCCGGGTGGAAGTCCCCGTGCACCAACGTGTCCGGGATGCCGCACGCCGCGATGTCGGCGTACCGCGAGTCGAGCGTCCCGAGCAGGCGCTCGAGGGATCTCCGAGTCGGCGCCGCCAGGTCGCCGGCCGTCCGCTCGTAGGTCGTGCTCAGCTGCTCGGCCAGCACCGGGTGGCGCCAGTCCGCCAGACGCAGCGCGGTCAGCTCGTCGACGCACCGGACCCACAGCGCCTGCAGCCGGACCAGCATCGCCACCATCCGCAGCCGCTGGGCCAGCGGCGCGCCGTACTGGTCGTCCCCCGGCACGTCGTCGAGGAGGATCCGCGGGCCGTCGTGCGCCAGCAGCGGCGGTACGACGGCCGGGTCGAGCCGCTCGAGCATGTCGCCCTCGTGGGCGAAGAACGGCGGCACGACCTTGAGCCACACCGGGCCGGCTGCGGTCGTCAGTCGCCAGATCGTCGAGAGGTTCCAGGACCGGATCTGCTGGGGTGGCGCAACTGATGGTCGATCCATCGCCTCGAGCGCCTGCTCGGCCCAGGCGAGCGCCGCGGCCGGCCCGCCCGGCCGCGCCCACTCGGCGCGCAGCGGATGGTCGGCGATCGGGTCGGCGCCGGTCCACGGGGCGAGTGGCACCGCAGGCGGGCCACCATCGTCCGGCGTGAGCTCAGCCAGGTAGGTGACGTGCCCGCCCGGGTGGCGCTCGCCGTCCCCCGTGTCGAGCCGCCGCAGGATGACGATGTCCACGCCGTACAGCTCCCGCGCCCGCGCGACGGCGTCCCAGGACTCGGGCCACCACGGCTGGACCCCCTCGAACGCGGGCAACGCACCGAGCACCTCGCCGGCTCTCGTGCACAGGACGACAGTCACCCTGCGAGCTGCCGGCTGATCCACGTGCGCGACGTTATCCTCGACCCGAGGGATGCGCCCGCGCGCGTTCTCCTACGCCGCTCCGAGATTGAAAAGGTTGCACAGTCGAACCAGACTAGTTGTAGCATCGAACCATGTCGAAACCGGCTCAGCACACAACTGCAGTACGGCCGACAGCGTCAGCGCGGGCCGCGACAGTGCAGACGGCGGATCTCCAGCGCGCGATCGTCGACTTCACCCGGGCGTTCGGGCTGCATCGCGATGACGTCACGCCATGCGGCGCCGCGATGTCGGTGTCGCAAGCCCATGCGCTGACCGAGCTGGAGCGCTCCGCGCCGATGAGTCAGTCGGATCTGGGCGCCGTGCTGAAGCTGACGAAGAGCACGGTCAGCCGGCTCGTGACCCAGCTGGAGGAGCGCGGGTGGGTGACCCGCGACCGCGCCCAGGCCGAGGACGGGAGAGTCGTGCAGCTCAGCCTGACCCCGTCCGGTGTACGCGCCGCCGACCAGGTCCAACGCGCTCGCGAGAAGCGGATCGGCGCGATGCTGGTCAATCTGGCGGAGCCGGATCGGGCTGCCGTCGTTCGGGCCCTGGAGCTCCTTGCGGAGGCTGCCCGTGTCTGAGAGCCAGGCGCGGGACGCAGCCGCTCCGGCAGCCGTTCAGGGCAGCCGTGGTAGGCGCGTGGTCGTGATGTCAGTCGGCGTCGTTGTCGCCGCGGTGCTGCTCCTCCTTTCGGCATGGCTCGTCACCCGGCAGGACGACCCAATCGCCGCGCGCCGAGCAGAGGTCGCTCACAAGGGCGCCACCGTGATGCCGTTCGACCTGGCCAAGACGAGACACGTCTTCGGGAAGGGCGTTACCGGTGGCGTGCAGACCGTTACGGCGAACGACGCCGGTGACACGGATCAGGTCGCGTTGATTCGCTCCCATCTGCAGGCCGAGCGCGGCAAGTTCGCGCGGGGTGACTTCGGTGACCCTGCCTCGATACACGGCGAAGGGTGCCCGGTTTGGCAGTGCTGCGCGACGGGTTCGCACGTGTTCGCGTCGACTACGAGCCGCTGCCCGACGGGGCGCGGCTGATCTACGAGACGGCCGATGCCGACCTCGTCGCCGGCATCCACGCCTGGTTCGATGCGCAGACCATGGACCATGGCTGAGGAACCGCCCTGCCCGGATCCACCACGACCCAACTCGTGCCCGACCAGCTCATCGATCCGGCACGCCTACGGGTCGTCGCCTGCCTCAGCGGCGCGTTGTCGGTCGTGCTCTCGTCGGTTGTGCTGGCTGTGCTCGGGCTGGAGGTCGGGCGGTCGGCGCTGGTAGTGGTGGCCGAGCAGGCTGGTCCACCGCGCCGTGCCGTCGGGGTGGCTGTCGAGCTGCCAGTAGCCGCGGGTCTTGAGTTGGTGGTGACGGCGGCAGAGCGGACCGATGTTGCCCGGGCAGGTCGTGCCGCCGTCCGGACTCGCCTGGTCGCCGTAGGCGCAGGCATGGTCGAGGTCGCACCCGCGGGCGGGCTGGTTGCAGCCGGGGAAGCGGCAGGTGAGGTCTCGGGCTTCGACGTACTCGGCGAGCGGTTTGGGCGGCCGGTACCTGGTCCGGCCGTAGTCGAGCAGCTGCCCGGTGAGCGGTTCGGTGACCAGACGCCGGAAGTCGCTGTCCATGAGCAGCTGACGACCGAGCCCGGGTGGGATCGGCCCGTAGCCGGCGAGCTCGGCTGGGTTGTCGGCGAGGCCGAGGAGGGTGGGCAGGTCGATGGTGACCTGCCCTTCCGGCCGGCGGCAGCGTCTCGGCGGGTGCGTCCGGCGGCGCTCAGCGCGGTTGGTGCAGGTGCACTCCGTTGCGGCAGCCGGCACGCCGCACGTCTCGCCGGCCGAGGCTGCGCCCGGGCCGGTCGCGGCGTCGGCGCGGTGTTGCGGGCAGTCGAACTCGTGCGGCGGGTCCGACTGTGCCGGCTCGCCGTCCGGCGGGTCGGTGAGTGCGGAGACCAGCGCGTCGGCGCGGAGCACGTCGACGGGCCGGTCGTCGCCGGCGGCGCGGCGGGCGTCGACGTCGGCGTTGACCGCCGCCATGATCGCCATGGCTTCGGCTGCGGTGAGGAACGCGTTGAGCCAGGCCATCCCGTGCGGCTGCGGGTCGACCTGCACCCGCCGGTCGGCGACCTCGGCCCGGTGCAGCTCGTCCGCGGTCGCCGGCGCGGCCGCGATCACCGCCCGGGCCAGCCGCCGGCGGAACCGGCCGAGTGTCTCGTCCGGCGTCCCGCCGCCCAGGACGATGCGTTCGACGGTGGCGGCGGTCGGCCCGTCGAGGGCTGCTACCGCGTCGACCAGGCTCCGCGCGTGCCAGTAGGTCAGCCGCCCGGACGCCAGCGCCGCGCCGGTCGCGGCCAGCCGCCCGCGCAGCTCGCGCGCGGTCTGCAGGCGGCTGCCCGCGGTGGTGTCCGACAGCCGCAGCGCCGCCGCGATCTCGGCGCGGGCCAGGTCGTCGTCGTGACTGCCGCGCGGGCCTGCCGCGCCGACCGCTGCCGCGGCGGCGGCGTCACCGACCGCGTCGCCGACCGCGACGATGACGTCCTGTTGCTGCGCGTGTGCCCAGGAGACGTGCTGCTCCCACAACCGCAGCGCGGTGACCCGGTCGTAGCCGCCCAGCCGCGTCGCCTTGATGCCGGCCAGGACGGCCATCGTCTCCGCCGCGGGCGCCATCGCCGCGAGGAGCGCGATCGTCAACCCGACCGGCGCCCCGTCGTGCAACCCCACCGGCGTGACACCACGAGCCGCGGCGCTCGCGTGCGCGACCCAGCCGGGCACCTCGACCGGGCGGCCGCTGATCGCCGACCGCGCGACCCACGACGATCCGTGGGCCGGCGGAGCGGCGCCGGCAGCAAGCATCGAGTCGAACATACGTTCGATCATACGGCGGCCCTCCGACAAGACGGCCGTTGTCCACAGCAGGCTCGGGTGAGAGCTACCCGACCTCCGAGCTGACCGGAAGCGGCACGCGGACCGCGACGATCGCGATGTCGTCCCTGGCCTGCTGCTGCTGGAAGTCGAGCACGTCGCGGACGACGGCTTCCGCCAAGGCGCCGGCCGACTCGTGGTGGTTGGCCACCACCCCGGCGAGCCGCTCCTCGCCGTAGAACTCGTTGCCGTTGCGCCCCTCTGGGATGCCATCGGTGTAGAGCAGCACGTTGTCGCCGGGCTGCAGCGGCGTCTCGTCGTCGTACAGCAGCGGGTCGTCGACGACCCCGAGGACGGTCCCGGGCTGTCCGATCTCGACGGACAGCGCACCGTCGCGACTGAGCAGCGGCAGGGCGTGCCCGCCCGAGCTGACGACCGCCCGCCACGCGCCGTCCCAGGTGAGGCGCATGAAGACGACCGTGCAGAACCGCTCGGTCTCGTCGCGGAGCAGCACCTTGTTCAGGGTCGCGAGCGCGTCCGACGGCTGTACCAGGCCGATCGCCGCTGCACGCAGCGTGTGTCGTGCGAGGGAGGCGACTGCCGCCGCCTCGACGCCCTTGCCCCGGACGTCGCCCACGACGACGACCCAGTCGCCGGTCTTGATCTCGAACACGTCGAAGAAGTCGCCGCCCACCTCCGAGCCGTCCCCGGCGGGCCGGTAGACGCCGGCGACGTCGAGGCCGGGGATCACCGGAGGCGTGGGCGGCATGAGCATCCGCTGCAGCGTCTGAGCGAGCTGCGTAGCGTGCGTCTCCGACAGCTCGGCGCGCTGCTTTGCGCGTAGCAGCTCCCGCTCGTACTCCCGCCGGTCGGTCGCGTCGAACACCGCTACCCGTACGACGATCGGTGCGCCGGCGGGGTCGCGGTCCAGCACCGAGTTGACGAGCACCGGCAGTCGTCCACCGTCGCGGGTCACCAGCTCGAACGCGATCGCCCGCGCCGTCCCCTGCATCATCAGCATCGGTGCGTAGTGCGTCTCGTGGTAGATCCGGCCGCCGGCCGACAGCAGGTCGGCGAACCGCCGCTTGCCTACCAGGTCGCCGCGCTGGTGACCGGTCATCGTCAGGAACGTCTGGTTGGCCTTGACGATGAGCCCGTCGGGATCCGTGGACAGATATCCGCACGGTGCCCGGTCGTACAGCTCTGCGGAGTCGTCCTCGAGCAGCGCGTCGATGAACCCTTCCAGCGCCCCGCCGGTCGCCGAGGTCACGGCGCAGCCGACGCCGGCTCGCTAACGAAGGCCCGGATCGCTGCCGTGGTCTGCTCCGGCGCCGACAGGTTGGGGCAGTGGCCGGTCGCGTCGAGCAGAACCATCGTCGCGTTTGGCATCGTGTCCCGGACGTAGGTGCCGACGGCAACTGGCGCGATCGCATCGCTGGTGGACTGCAGGACGAGGGTGGGCGTCGCGACTCGGCGCAGGTCCGCGCGGTTGTCGGACTCGAACGTCACCCGCGCGAACCGGCGCGCGATGTCCGGGTCCGCGCGGCAGAAGCTGGCCGCCAGCTCCTCGGCCAGCTCGGGGCGGTCGCCGTTGCCCATGATCACGGGCGCGATCGCGCTCGACCAGCCGAGGTAGTTGCTGTCGAGCGACTCAAGCAGCTCGGCTATGTCGGTGGCGCTGAAGCCGCCGACGTAGCCGTCGTCGTCGGTGTAGCGCGGTGACGGTCCGACCAGCACCAGCTTGGCGAACAGCCCCGGTGCCTTCGCCGCCGCCAGGACGCCGACCATCGCGGAGACCGAGTGTCCGACGAACACCACGTCGCGCAGCTCCAGCTGCTCGCACAGCGCAAGCACGTCGTCGGCGTAGTCGTCCAGCGCGGAGTACCGGTCGGGGTCGTACGTCGACGCGTCCGATCCACCCGCGCCGACATGGTCGAACAGGACCACGCGGAACTCGTCCTCGAACTGCGGCGCGACGTAGCGCCACATGTTCTGGTCACACCCGAAGCCGTGCGCGAAGACCATCGGCGGGCCGTCGGGCCGGCCCGTCACCTGCACGTTGAGCCGCGACATGACCTCCATGCCGACAATCCTAGGTCGAGCAGCCGGCAGGACGACGCGTGACCGTCAGAGCCGCCGGAACATCACGTGCAGGCCGACGAGCCCGTGCTCCCGATGGTCGAACGCCTCGGGGACGGTGCCGATGATCTGGAAGCCGAGCGCCTTCCAGAGCGAGACCGCTGCGGAGTTGGTCTCGACGACTGCGTTGAACTGCATGCTCCGGTAGCCGGCCGCCCGCGCCCACCCGACGGCGTACTCGCCCAGCTCCCTGCCCACTCCGCGGCCGCGGTGCTCCGGGTCGACCATGAAGCTCGCCGTCGCGACGTGGGATCCGCGGCCCGGCCGGTTGGGGCCCATCTTCGCCGACCCGAGTACGACGTCGCCCTCGACCGCGACCACCGTGCGCCCTGGTGGCTGCTCCATCCACAGCGCCCGCGCCTCGTCGGAGCCGAGGCCGTCGGGGTAGGCGTACGTCTCGCCGGCCTGGACCACCGCCGAGAAGAACGGGTGGATCGCCGGCCAGTCCCGCGCGTCAGCGGAGCGGATGATCACTCGCCGGTCACGCCGTCCACCGGCTCGCGGATCAGGTCGGCGTGGCCGTTGTGCCGCGCGTACTCCGCGATCAGCCGGACGAGGCTCCACCGCCAGCTGGGCGTGGTCCCGTCCGGCCAGGTGCGCGGGGCCAGCCGGTCAAGACCGCCGTCAGCCAGGGCGGCGGCGAGGTGGGCGCGGGAGCGGTCCACGGCGTGCTGCCAGTGCGCACGGAGCTGCTCGGGAGTGACCTCAGCGGCGGGGTGCCAGTCCCAGTCGGGGTCGGCGACCGGGTCCTCGGCGTCCCACGGCGCACCGAGGTCGCGTCCGTGCAGTGACCGCGAGGACCACCACTCCTCGGGGAACGTCAGGTGCTTCAACATCCCGCCGAGGGTCAGCGGCGACGCCCCGACCGTCGCCCGTAGTCCGGCCGCGTCGAGCTCGGCGCACTTCCACGCAAGAGTCGCGCGCTGGAAGTCCAGAAAGCCGATCAGTGTAGCGGCCTCGTCCGCCGCCACCGGGGGCTGCGGACGGCCGTGCTCGTCGACGTCGGTCATGCTGCGGAACCTACCGAGTACGGCGAAGGCGTCGTCGGTCGCGTCGGCACCGTCTGGTCATGCCGGAGCATGTTGCGGACTTCTTTGCCGACCAGGGCGTCCGGCCGGCAACGCCCGGCCGTCACGCCCGTCGCAGCTCGGCGGCGTCTCTCGCCTGCGCGTACGTGCTGCCCGGTGCAGTTGTGTACTGAACGACGCCTTTCCAGCGGCCGTCGCGTGGGTCGCGATACCAGTGTGCAACCAACCGGGCAGCCAGGCGTCGTCGACGAGCACGACACACTGCCGGTAGCCGGTCATGCGAGCAGGTCCCAGACCGTCGAACGCCGAGGATGCGGCGGAGCCGTCTTGCGGACCGTGTGCGGCCCACCGCGGTGTCGTCCGCGTAGACCCGCAGGTCGAAGCCTTGTGCCGGCTAGATGTCGAAGTACATCCCGAACTACGGCCGCGTGGCTCTGACCTGCGGCGATTGACGCCAAATCTGCGCTGACCTGCGGTTATGCCGTTGACGAGCGTTGGCACACGTTGACCGGTTGCGGCTGTCCTGCGGACTTTTTGCGGACTAGACGCGGACCGACACACGATCACCGAGCGGCCCGGCGAGCGCGCGAACGCTCCCGGGCCTGGCGCGCACCGTGCGGGGCGCGTTGGCCGGTTGG
This sequence comes from Mycobacteriales bacterium, assembly GCA_035645255.1. Classification (GTDB taxonomy): domain Bacteria; phylum Actinomycetota; class Actinomycetes; order BP-191; family BP-191; genus DASQMY01. The sequence continues at coordinate 7,931 of DASQMY010000309.1, read as the reverse complement.
CACTGTCCTGCGACTGCGGAGTGACCGCGTGGAGAATAGTCATTACGTGCCATTGACCGCGGGAGTCGCGCGAGTAGCGTGCGCCGCGACAGGCCCTGCGGGGCGGGCTCGTCTCCCAAACGACACAGGGAGGACGAGATGTTTGTTCGTTCACACATCGTCGCAGCAGCAGCGCTCACCGCGGCAGTGGGCTTCGTCGCACCTGCAGCGCCGGCGGCTGCCGAAACGCCGTTCAAGTCACGGCTCACCGCCCACGCCGTGTTCGTCCCAACGTCGACGCCAGGCGTCCTCGCCGGAACTGTGTCCGGCGCGGGGCACGCGACGCATCTCGGCAGGGTCACGCTCGCGACCACCGAGATTATCGACTTCGCCAGTTCACCGGGGACGTTGCTCATCCTCGACGGCCGGATGGTGATGGTCGCCGCGAACGGTGACGAGCTGCGGTGGTCGTATTCCGGCACGGGCACTCTGCCGCCCGATGCGGACGGCAACATCGCGCTGAGTGGGACCTTCGTCATCACGGGCGGCACGGGCAGGTTCTCGGACGCGTCAGGAAGCGGCACCTTCACAGGAGTCGGCGGCCCGTCCTCCGCATCCGTGTACTACCTAGGAACCATCACCTACTAGCTGGCGCAACTGCCCCCGCGAGGTACTTCGCCGTGCCGGACGGGGCGATGCGCTCCGGCGTCATGGGCGCCGGGCCGCGGTCGGCGTAGCCTTTAACGTACCTGGCGCGGCTCGCGCCCCCCGTTGCGCGCCGGGCCAGTTTCATACGGCGTACGTGCTCGCGGCGAACGTCGCCGGGCGCGGGCCAGCAGCGGCCCTACGTGGCGACCACGGAGCAGGTGTGGGCGCTGTACGACGCCGTACCGGCGCACCTGGCCCCCGCGATCCTGCTCGGCGCGTTCGTCGGTCTGCGGACCGCTGAGGCGTCGGGGCTGCGGGTCGCGGACGTCGACTTCATGCGCGGCGTCGTCTCTCCCGCGGTGCAGTGGCCGGGCGAGCCGCTCAAGACCGAGTCCTCGCGGACTCCCATCCCGATCCCGGGCGAGCTCGCGTTGGAGTTGTCGTCTGCGGTCGCTCGGTGGCCGGGGCAGACGGTGGTCACGGACGGCAGCGGGGGAGCGGCGCCGCCGTGGTCCCTCGAGCGAGCCGTGCGCGCGGCTCGCAAGCCGGCGTCGCTGCCCGAGGCGTTCCGCTTCCACGATCTGCGGCACTACCTGGCAAGCATGCTGATCGCGGCGGGCGCTGACGTGAAGGTCGTTCAGGCGCGGCTGCGGCACGCGTCGGCGACGACCACCATGAACACCTACGGACACCTGATGCCTGATGCGGACGAGTCCGCGCGCGCAGCTGTCGGCGCAGTCCTCGCGGCTCGTGCGGACTCCCTGCGGACTAGGCGGACCTCGTGAACGCGTTTCCGCAGGTCAGAGGCCCTCGCAGGCTAGATATCGAAGTACATCCCGAACTCGTGCGGGTGCGGGCGCAGCCGCAGCGCGTCGACCTCGTTGGTCCGCTTGTAGTCGACCCACGTCTCGATGACGTCGGGCGTGAAGACGCCGCCTTCGAGCAGGTAGTCGTTGTCCGCCTCGAGCGCGTCGAGGACCGCCTCTAGCGACCCCGGCACCTGCGGCACCTGGGCGAGCTGGTCCGGCGGCAGCTCGTAGAGGTCCTTGTCCACCGGCTCGGGCGGCTCGATCTTGTTGCGGATGCCGTCGATGCCGGCCATCAGCATCGCGGCGAACGCCATGTACGGGTTGCAGCTCGGGTCCGGCACGCGGAACTCGATGCGCTTGGCCTTCGGGTTGGTGCCGGTGATCGGTATCCGGCAGCAGGCGGACCGGTTGCGCTGCGAGTAGACGAGGTTGACCGGCGCCTCGTAGCCGGGGACGAGCCGGCGGTAGGAGTTGGTCGTCGGGTTGGTCCAGGCGAGCACGCTGGGTGCGTGCTTGAGCAGCCCGCCGATGTAGTGGCGTGCGGTGTCGGACAGTCCGGCGTACCCGATCTCGTCGTAGAAGAGCGGCTCGCCGCCCTTCCACAGCGACTGGTGGCAGTGCATGCCGGAGCCGTTGTCCTGGAAGATCGGCTTGGGCATGAACGTCGCGGTCTTGCCGTGGGCGCGCGCGACGTTCTTGACGACGTACTTGAACGTCAGCAGGTTGTCCGCGGTCTTGAGCAGGCTGCCGAACTTGAAGCCGATCTCGGACTGGCCGGCGGTGCCGACCTCGTGGTGCTGCAGCTCGACGTCGATCCCGCAGTCGAGCAGCTTGCGCACCATCTCCGAGCGCAGGTCGCTGTAGTGGTCGGTCGGGGAGACGGGGAAGTAGCCGCCCTTGTAGCGCGGCTTGTAGCCGAGGTTGCCGCCGGGCTCGTCGCGGCCGGTGTTCCACGCCGCCTCGACCGAGTCGATGTAGTAGTAGCTCGAGTGCTGGTTGGTGTCGTAGCGGATCGAGTCGAAGATGTAGAACTCCGCCTCCGGCCCGAAGTACGCCGTGTCGGCGATCCCGCTGCCCTTGAGGAGCGCCTCCGCCTTCGTCGCGATGTTGCGCGGGTCGCGGCTGTAGGCCTCACCGGTGAGCGGGTCGTGGATGAAGAACGTCATGTTCAGCGTCTTGCGGATCCGGAACGGGTCGAGGTACGCCGTCGTCGGGTCCGGCAGCAGCAGCATGTCCGACTCGTGGATCTCCTGGAACCCGCGGATCGACGACCCGTCGAACATCCGTCCGTCGGTGAAGATCTCGGGCCCGAAGTTCTCGGCCGGCATCGTGAAGTGCTGCATGATGCCCGGCAGGTCGCAGAAGCGGATGTCGATGAACTCGACGCCCTCGTCCTTGATGTACCGGAGGACCTCGTCGGCGTTGCTGAACAACTGGAGCCTCCTCGAGCCGCCGTACGGCGGGTTGGCGCGGCCTCGTGCCCGGAGGGTGCGCAGGCACTCGCCGAGAGGCTAGCGGGATCCGATAACCCGGTCACTTCAGCCGTGTTTCGCGGCTGTTTCCGGGCCATCCGGGGGTCGCGGCTAGCGGATCTTGCCCCGCTGAACGCGGCCGCTCTTGGGCAGCGGACCCTTCGGGATCGGCATGTTCGGCCCGCCGATCGCCTTGAGGCGCTTCTCCAGCTCGTTGACCTCGACCGGCTTCAGGTTACGGGGGAGCTTCATCAGGTGCGCCTGCAGCTTGCGCAGCGGCACCTGGCCCTCCTCGTCGCCGACGACCACGTCGTAGATCGGCCGGTCGCCGATGACCCGGCGCACCTTGCGCGCGTGCGTCGCGATCAGCTCCCTGGGCCGCCCGCCGGACCCCTCGGCGATCAGGATCACGCCGGGGCGGCCGACGACGCGGTGCACGAGGTCCATGTTGCGGGTCAGCTCGACGGCCTGCGTCGCGCGGAAGTCGCCGCGCATCGAGCTGACGACAGCGAACGCCGCGCCTGGCTGACCCTCGATCTGGGCGAACATCCCGTTGGTCGCGCGGCGACCCGCGAGGGCGACCGCGACCATCACACCGGTCACCAGACCGAGGATCCCGAAGATCAGCGACTGCTCGATCAGGACACCGACGAGGATGAACAGCGCGAAGACCGCGAGTCCCGACCCGACGACGATCGGCAGGAACTTCGGGTCGGCCTTGGCGGTCGCGCCGAGAGTCGCGCGGATCTGCGACAGCCGCGCGCGCCGGCCGGCCTTGGGCGGGGTGGTGGAGGTCATGGTCGACAGGATAGAGGCTCCGGCCGCCGCGGCTGAGCGCGCCGGTCAGGCGCCCTTGTCGCCCCGCTTCGCCGCCTTGGCGCGGGCAGCCTCGCGCTGCTTCGCGCGCCGCGCCGCGAAGTCCTTCCGGTCGAGGTCCGACGCCTCCTCGGGCGTCGGGGCCGTACCACCTAGGCGCACCGGCAGCCACCAGCGGTCGTCGTCGTCGGCCGGCTCGTCGGGGTAGTCCGCCTGCGCCTTCTCCAGCAGCGTCCGCATCCGCGCCTTCAGCTCGGCGGTGACCGCCGTCGGGTCGTCGGCGGGCGTGGGGTGCAGCGCCTCGCCGACGTAGTTGAGGATCGTGATCCCCCGCTGCAGGTTGGTCGGCCGGCCCTTCGTCATCAGCCGCTGCGTGCCCCAGACGACCAGCGGCACCAGGGGTACCGCCGCGTCAGCCGCCATCCGCGCGGAGCCGTTCTTGAAGTCCTTGAGGACGAACGACCGGCTGATCGTCGCCTCCGGGAACATCCCGACCAGCTCGCCGCGGCGCAGCGCGGCGACGAGCGAGACATACGACGACGCACCGGACTCGCGGTCGACGGCGATGTGGCGCATGTTGCGCATCAGCGGCCCGGCGACGGGATGGTCGAAGACCTCCTTCTTCGCCGCGAACCGGATCAGCCGCTTCGGTCGCAGCTGGTCGGCGGCCCAGCCGGCGTAGACGAAGTCCAGGTAGCCGACGTGGTTGATCGCCACGACCGCGCCGCCGGTCCGCGGCAGGTTGTCCGCGCCCTCGACGCGGATCCGCAGCCCGAGTGCGCGGCTGAACGTCTTCGCGGCGACGATCGCTGCGGGGTACACGACCTGAGGCATGTCCGGTGACGCTACCCGAGCGGGGTACGGTCTGCGCAGACCCGGCGCGGTCCGCCGTACGACGGGCGCGTGCCGCTCTCCGCCGGAGGTTCTCGCGATGCTCACCCTGCTTGTCGCACTGGCCATCGGGCTGGCCGCCGGAGTGCTGTCGGGGCTGTTCGGGATCGGCGGCGGGGTGATCATCGTGCCGGCGCTGGTGGTCGGGCTCGGCTTCTCGCAGAAGACCGCAACCGGCACGTCGTTGACGGCGCTGCTGCTGCCGGTAGGAGCGCTCGCCGTGTGGTCCTACGCCCGGCATGGTCACGTTGACGTACGGATCGGACTCGCCGTCGCTGCCGGGGTCTTCGTCGGCGCGCTCGCCGGCGCGCGCCTCGCCCTCGGCACGTCCGACGTCAATCTGCGGCGGGCGTTCGCCGTGCTCCTCGTGCTGCTGGCGGTGCGCCTCGCCTTCGTGAGCGGCTGAGCTCAGCAGAACCCGTCGCGGCGCTCGCGGTCGGCGACCATGACGGCAGTCGCCCTCGCCAGCTCGGTGCGGCCGACGGAGGTGAGCTGCAAGGCGGTGACGGCGCGCAGCGCGTTGCGGCGCGCCCGCAGCTGACCGCCGTGCGGCGCCAGCGCCAGCGCCATGTCCTGGCCGAACGACATGCTGCGCGCGGCTACCGAGGTGATCGACATGCCGGCCTCCTGACTCCGCGTCGTGCTGCCAGCATCCGAGCCGCGTGTGTCCGCAGCGTTGCCACGCCGTGACAGCCGTGAGAACAGCGGTGTCGAGCGACCGGCGAATCGAGCGCGGTAAACCGACTCGGCGAGGGCGGCGTCTTGACTCGCAACCTGCCCCACTCGACAAGGAGTCACCCAGATGCGCCGCCTACCCGCCATCGTCGCAACCGCCGCCGTCATCGCCATCGCTGCCTGCGGCACCGACAACGACGCCGCCCACAACGCCGGGGCCACCACCTCCACACCGCCGGCCGCGACGTCGCAGCAGGCCACGCCCGCAGCCAAGCCCGCAGCCAAGTCCGTAGCGAAGTCCGCAGCCAAGTCCGTAGCGAAGCCCGTGGCCAAGCCCGCGGCGAAGCCGGTGGCCAATCCGGTCGCCAAGCCCGTCGCCGAGCCGGTGGCCGAGCCGGTCGCGCAGCCGACCTCGGCCCCGGCACCGACGCAGCCGGCGCCGCGCGGCGCGCGCACGGTCAACGGCGCGGTGGACGCCTGGCTCGACGCCAACGCAGCAGGCGACAGCGCCGCCGCCTGGGCGGTCCTGGCACCGCAGTCGCGGCGCGCCGTCGGCAGCTACGCCAACTTCGTGTCGATGCGATCGGCACTTGCCGAGGGCTGGGGCGCATGGGCGTCGGCCAACGAGGAGCCGCGCTCGATCGACAAGGTCTACGACACGCCGGACGGCCCGGTGCGGACGGTGACGCTGTTCGGCTACGTGTCGCAGGAGGGGCCGCAGCAGCTCCGCGCGACAGCTGTCCTGGTGCGCCAGCTCCCGAACGGCCGGTACGCCGTGTCGACCTTCGAGGACGCCGGCTACGTCGACCTCCGGATGCCGGAGCGGGACGGGCAGGTCGTCCCGGGCGACGCGGTCCTCGTCGGCACGACCGAGCACGAGTCCACGATGTTCTTCGTCCTCGACCGCACGCTGCACCGGGCGACGGGTGAGTTCAGCGAGGAGGACGCCGTCATCAACCACAGCTACGACCCGACGGACGACGAGCTGCTCCGCGGGGTGCACCTGCTCACGGTGGTCACCGTCGGGCCGGACGAGTCGCTGCAGGCGACCGCGGTGACGTTCGAGGTGAGGTAGGGACTAGCTCGCCGGTACGGCGGCGCGCGCTGTCAGCGCGTCGCCGTACATGCGTCCCGCCCGGTAGGACGACCGCACGAGCGGGCCGGACTGCACGCCGAGGAATCCCAGCGCCGTCGCCTCGGCTGCGAGTGCGACGAACTCGTCGGGGTGCACGAAGCGGGTGACCGGGTGGTGGCGGGGCGTCGGCCGGAGGTACTGCGTGATGGTGACCAGGTCGCAGTCGACGGACCGGAGGTCGCGCAGCGCCTGGCTGAGCTCGCCGATCTCCTCGCCCATGCCGAGAATCAGGTTGCTCTTGGTGATCAGTCCGGCGTCGTGCGCCTGCTGCAGTACGTCGAGCGACCGCTCGTACGAGAACGCCGGGCGGATCCGGCGGAAGATGCGCGGCACCGTCTCGATGTTGTGGGCGAAGACCTCGGGCGCGGACGCGAAGACCTCGGCCAGCAGCTCCCGCCGGGCGTTGAAGTCGGGGGCCAGCAGCTCGACGCCGCACTCCGGGTTGATCCGGTGGATGGCGTGCACCGTCTCGGCGTACAGCCAGGCTCCGCCGTCGGGGAGGTCGTCGCGGGCGACGCCGGTGATCGTGGCGTAGCGCAGCCCCATCGTCTGCACCGACTCGGCGACTCGGCGCGGCTCGTCGCGGTCGAGGTCGGCCGGCTTGCCGGTGTCGATCTGACAGAAGTCGCACCGGCGGGTGCACTGGTCTCCGCCGATGAGGAACGTCGCCTCGCGGTCCTCCCAGCACTCGTAGATGTTGGGGCAGCCGGCCGCCTGGCAGACGGTGTGCAGGTCCTCCCGCTCGACCAGCGCGCGCAGCTCGCGGTAGTCGGGGCCCATGCTCGCCCGGACCTTGAGCCACGGCGGCTTCTTCTCTATCGGCGTGGCCGCGTTGCGCACCTCGAGTCGAAGGAGCTTGCGGCCGTCCGGCACTGCTGGCTCAGGCATGTGCGGCAGCCAGACCGACGTCCTCGAGCATGACGGTCACCGGGTCTGCACCCAGCACGCCGGCGAGGTGGCGCTCGACCGACGGCAGCACGTCAGCGATCGTGACCCGCCGGCCCGTTACCACCGACAGCGACGTGACGCCGGCGTCCGCGATGCCGCACGGGACGATGCGGTCGAACTCGCTCAGGTCGGCGTCGCAGTTGACGGCGAAACCGTGCATCGTCACGCCGCGGGCGACCCGGATCCCGATCGCGGCGATCTTGGCCTGCCCGCCGGCGACCCAGACGCCGCTGCGACCCTCGACCTGGCCGGCGTCGACGCCGTACTCGGCGCAGACCGCGATCAGCGCCGCCTCGACGCGGCGGACGTGCGCGACGACGTCGACGACCGGCTCCAGCGAGACGATCGGGTAGCCGACCAGCTGCCCGGGGCCGTGCCAGGTGATCTTGCCGCCGCGGTCGACGTCGATCACCGGCGTGCCGTCGACCGGCCGCTCCCACGCAGTGGTCCGGCGGCCGGCCGTGTAGACCGAGTCGTGCTCGAGCAGCAGGCAGGTGTCGGCGATCAGGCCGGCCGCGCGGCGGTCGGCCAAGTCGCGCTGCCAGTCCCACGCGATCT
>DASQMY010000308.1:0-2444 GCA_035645255.1 Mycobacteriales bacterium | reverse complement strand
GGACGCCGGCCCGGACGAGACGGTCAGCGCCGTCGGCGCCCGCAGCCGACGCGACGCGGCCGACGTCGCGGAGCTCCTGTCCGGTCCAGCCCCGTCCGACGACGAGTCGCTCGTGCGGCTCGCATCCGAGCTCGACTCTCTCGACAGCGAGGTGCGCCGAACGTGACGCAAGCATCGACAACACCAGGGGCCGCCCAGGCACCGGCGGCCGACGCCCGCGCGGCGCTGCTCGCGCTGCGCACCGAGGTGGGCAAGGCCGTCGTCGGCCAGGACGCCGCGGTGACCGGCGTCGTGATCGCACTGCTGTGCCGGGGCCACGTGCTGCTCGAGGGCGTGCCCGGCGTAGCGAAGACGCTGCTCGTCCGCGCGCTCGCGACGGCGCTGCAGGTCGAGACCAAGCGGGTGCAGTTCACCCCCGACCTGATGCCCGGCGACGTCACCGGCTCGATGGTGTACGACGCCCGCACGGCGGAGTTCAGCTTCCGGCACGGCCCGGTATTCACCAACCTGCTGCTCGCCGACGAGATCAACCGGACGCCGCCCAAGACGCAGGCGTCGCTGCTCGAGGCGATGGAGGAGCGCCAGGTCACCGTCGACGGCACGCCGCGGCCGCTGCCCGACCCGTTCATCGTCGCGGCGACGCAGAACCCCGTCGAGTACGAGGGCACCTACCCGCTGCCGGAGGCGCAGCTCGACCGGTTTCTGCTCAAGCTCACGATGCCGCTGCCCAGCCGCGACGAGGAGACGCGGATCCTCGCCGCGCACCACGGCGGCTTCAACCCGCGCGACCTGGCAGCGGCGGGCCTGCGGCCGGTGGCCAGCGCGGCCGCCCTCGAGGCGGGCCGGGTCGCCGCGGCCGGCGTACAGGTCGCGCCGCAGGTGATGGGTTACATCGTCGACGTGGCGCGGGCGACGCGGCAGACGCCGTCGCTGTCCCTCGGCGTCTCGCCGCGCGGCGCGACCGCGCTGCTCGCCACATCGAAGGCGTGGGCGTGGCTCGCCGGCCGTGACTTCGTCACGCCCGACGACGTCAAGGCGCTGGCCCGCCCCACGCTCCGGCACCGGGTCGCCGTACGCCCGGAGGCTGAGCTCGAGGGCGCCACGCCGGACGCCGTGCTCGACTCGGTGCTCGCCGCGGTGCCGGTCCCGCGCTAGATGGCGATCACGGGGCGTACGGCGGCGCTGTTCGCGCTGGCGGCGCTGGTCGTCGTGGTCTCCCCCGCGCCCGGCGCGACGTGGCTCATCTACAACGGCGTGCTGCTGCTCGCCGTGACGGTGGACCTGCTGCTGGCCGGCAGCGTCCGGGCCCTGCACGTCCGCCGGTCGGGCGGCACGAGCACCCGCCAGCACGCCCCGGTCACCGTCGCGCTCGCGGCGCACAACACCGGTCGCCGCACCGTCCGCGCGCACATCCGCGACGCCTGGCAGCCGTCGGCGGGCGCAGTGCCGCGCGTGCACCGGGTGACCGTCCCGGCCGGTGAGCGGCGGCTGCTGGAGACCGTGCTGACCCCGACCCGCCGCGGCGAGCTGCTGCCCGGGCGGGTCACCGTCCGCTCGGTCGGACCGCTCGGTCTGGCCGGCCGGCAGGGCCGGCACGAAGCACCGTGGGGGGTGCGGGTGCTCCCGCCGTTCGGCTCCCGCCGGCACCTGCCGGAGCGGCTTGCCAGGCTCCGTCAGCTCGACGGTCTGGTCGCCGTGCGCGGCCGCGGGCAGGGCACGGAGTTCGACTCGCTGCGTGACTACGTCGAGGGCGACGACGTGCGCTCGATCGACTGGCGGGCGACCGCGCGGCGGGAGGCGGTCGTCGTGCGGACCTGGCGGCCCGAGCGCGACCGCCGGGTGATCCTCGTGATCGACACCGGCCGGACGAGCGCGGGCCGGGTGGGTGACACGCCGCGGCTCGACCACGCGCTGGACGCCGCACTGCTGCTGGCGGCGCTCGCGTCCCGGGCCGGTGACCATGTCGACCTGCTCGCCCACGACCGGGTGCCGCGCGCGGACGTCCGCGGCGGCAGCCGGACCGAGATCCTGCCCACCCTGGTGCAGGCGATGGCGCCGCTCGAGGCGCAGCTGCTCGAGGCGGACCACCGGGCGATCGTCGCGACGATCCTGCGCCGGCAGCGGCGGCGGGCGCTCGTCGTCCTGTTCACCGACCTGAACGCGTCGGTCATCGAGGACTCGCTGCTCCCCGTGCTGGCGCAGGTGACCCGCCGGCACACGGTCCTGCGCGCCGCGGTCGCCGACCCGCGCGTCGAGGAGATGTCGCGCGGCCGCCGTACGGCGACGCTGGTCTACGAGGCGGCCGCGGCCGAACGCGCGACCGCCGACCGGCGCCGGCTCACCGCGCTGCTCCGGCGGCGCGGCGTCGAGGTGGTGGACGCACCCCCGGAGACCTTTGCGCCCGCGGTGGCGGACGCCTATCTGGCGTTGAAGGCCGCGGGCCG
>DASQMY010000307.1:0-3962 GCA_035645255.1 Mycobacteriales bacterium | reverse complement strand
GGCAGGGCGAACTCGACCGTCGTGCCGCCGCCGGCGTTGCCGTAGGCGCTGACCGTGCCGGCCTGCGCCTCGGCGAGCCGGCGGACGATGTAGAGCCCGAGCCCGAGCCCGCCGGTGCCGCTGCGCCCGGGGACCTGGTAGAAGCGCTCGAAGATGAGCTCGGTGTCGGTGTCGGCGAGGCCGACGCCCTCGTCGCAGACGCTGACGGTGACCGAGTCCGGCCCCGCTTCGGCGGTGACCCGGATCAGGCCGCCGTCCGGGCTGTACTTCACGGCGTTCTCGACGAGCTGCCCCACCATCGTGTCGACCGTCGACCGGTCGCCGCGCACCGGCGGCAGGTCGTCGGCCACGTCGACGACGAGCAGGTGCCCGTCGGACAGCGACTCGAACCCGGAGAGCGCCTCGCGCACCGCTCCGCCGAGGTCGAACATCCCGATCTCGAGATCCGCCGCGGCGTCACCACGCGCGCCCATCACCAGCTGGTCGATGAGCCGCCCGAGCGACTCGGTCCGGGCGACGATCGTGCTGACCGCGTCCTGGCGCTCGGCGTCGGTCAGGTCGTCCCAGCGCTGCAGCAGGGTGCCGGCGAACCCGCGGACGACGGTCAGCGGCGTCCGCAGCTGGTGGGTCGTCGTGGCGAGGAAGAGCTCGCGCGCCTCCTCGAGCCGCTTCGGCGCGGTGATGTCGCGGAAGTCGACGACCGTCTCGTCGGTCCCGGGCACCGGCGACGCTACGATCTCCACCCACCGCCCGCTCGGCAGCCGCTGGTCGACGACCGACCCGGGCGCGCCGACCTCGAGGCGCGGCGGCGCACCGACCGCGACGTCACGCGACACCCCGGTGAGTGCCTCGGCGGCGGCGTTCCAGCTGCGGACGATGCCGGCGCCGTCGAGCAGCGCCATGCCGTCCGCGCTGGCGTCGATCAGCGCCTGCTGGCGCGCCCGCGCCCGGGTGACCTCGGCGTGCTCCAGCGCGTTGGTGTAGGCCGCCGCGACGTGCGCCGCGAGCAGCGCGAGCACGTCGAGCCCGCTGGCCGACACCTGGTGACCCACGTCCGCGAAGGCGACGTAGAGCGCGCCGACCGTCCGGCCGTGCTCGATGGCCGGGAGGCACACCACCGTGTGCAGCCCGGCGAGCCACGCGAGCGGCGCCTGTGCCGCGTCCGGGGTCCGGTGGATGTCCGGTACGGCGGCCGGCCGGCCAGTCGCTCGGACCTGACCGATGAGGCCGCCGTGCGCCGACCAGCCCACCCCGACGGCCGCGTCGGACACCCCCCACTGCGCGACGACGCGGGCCCGGTCGCCGACGACCGCGGCGAACGCTGACGCCTGGCTGCCGACGAGGCGCGCCGCGGACTCGCACGCCCGCCGCAGCACGGCGTCGAGGTCGAGGTCGCCGTTGATGTGGCGGATCGAGTCGGACAGCTCCTGCATCAGCGACTGCCGCTCGGCCAGCTCGCGGCGGGCGACGAGCTCCGCCGTGATGTCGCGCATGCTGACCACGACGGCGACGTTGGCTCCGTCGGAGCCCCTGACCGGTGACAGCTCGACGAGCAGGTCGATCAGTGCGCCGTCCTTGGTGATGCGCTGCGTCACCGCCGAGCAGGTCTCCCCCGCGGCAGCCCGCCGGATCATGTCGGCCCGCTCGTGGACGGCCCAGTCAGGCACGTGGGGCAGGTCACCGTGCGTCACCTCGTCGACCGTCCAGCCGAGCATCGCGACCGCGGCGGCGTTGAGCTGCACGACGTGCCCGTCGAGGGAGAGGACCACCACCGCGCACGGCAGCGCGCCGACTACGTCGGCGTCGACGCCAAGCGCTCCGAGATCGAACATGTCGGGCCATCGTCGCAGCGGCCGGTCCCATCCGTAACCCCTTGCCGTCCGAATGTCCGCTGCCGTCCTCGGGGTGGCCGGAGCCGGCGTGTGGGCTAGAGGCCGAGGCCCCGGGCGATGTTCATCCGGAGGATCTCGCTGGTGCCCTCGTAGAGGCGCATGGCGCGCACCGACCGCGCGTACCGCTCGATGCCGAGCTCGGTCATGTAGCCGTTGCCGCCGAACACCTGGATCGCGCGGTCGGCCACCCGCCCGACCATCTCCGAGGCCACCAGCTTGGCCTTCGCCGCCTCGAGCCGGCCGTCGGCGCCGTTGTCGATCGCGTCGGCGGCGACGTAGGTGATGTAGCGGGCAGCCTCGATCTCGCAGTGCGAGTCGACGATCATCCCCTGCACGTACTGGTTCTTGCCGATCGGCTGACCGAACGCCTCGCGCTGCTTCGCGTAGCCGATCATGCGGCCGAGCAGGTGCTGCGCCACCCCGACCGCGTCGCCGGCGATGGAGATGCGGCCGCCGTTGATCCACCTCATCGCGGAGTAGAAGCCGTAGCCCTCGCGGCCGAGCACCTGCTCGGCACCCACTGCCATGTCGGTGAACACCAGCTCGGCCTGGTGGTCGTCGTACATCGTCTGCTGCTTGCGCGCGACGGTGAAGCCTGGAGTGTCGGCGTCGACGAGGAAGCAGGTGATGCCGCCCTGAGCGCCCTTGCCCGGGTCGGTCACCGCGAACAGCAGGATGTAGTCGGCCTCGGCGCCGTGCGTGATGAAGTGCTTGCCGCCGTTGATCACGAACTGGTCGCCGCGGCGCTCCGCCCGGGTGCGGATCCTCGTCGCGTCCGAGCCGGCCTCGGGCTCGGTCAGCGCGAACGCCGACTCGCGCTCGGCGTTCATCGTCGGCTCGAGGTAGCGCCGGCGCTGGTCGTCGTCGCAGTCCAGCAGGACCGGCGTCGGTCCCTCGACGCCGGGGAGCAGCCCGGAGTTCTCCGCGAGGAAGCTGCCCGCCGACGCGACCGCCTCGTGGCACAGCGCGAGGCCGAGGTAGCCGACGCCGCCGCCGCCGACCGCCTCGGGCATGAACAGCTGGTAGAAGCCGTGCTCAGCCGACCTGCGCCGCAGGTCGCGCTTCACTGCCATCAGGTCGTGCAGCGTCCCGGTCTCCTGCAGCTCCTGCGCGCGGCTGTCCTCGATCGGGCGGATCTCGCGCTCGATGTAGTGGCGGAGCGTCCCGGTCAGCGCGGTCAGCTCGTCGGGGATCGCCATGACGGCCAAGTGGGCTCCAACGTAGAACGGCGTTCGGCTGCCGCACCGTACGCCGAGCCGCCTCGTCTGTCAGGCGGCCGCCGCAGTCAGCTGCGCGTGCGCTGGTGGGTCGGCCGGGGCTTCCAGTCCAGGTCGGACACCCTCGCGTCCAACTCCGCGGCCGGCGCCGGCCGCGCGTACAGCTAGCCCTGGACTCTCGGGCAGCCGATGTGCCGGAGGGCGTACAGCTGGTGCAGCGTCTCCACGCCCTCGGCGACGACGTCCAGCCCGAGCTCGTGCGCCATCCGGACGATCGCCGCGACGATCGCCGTGTCGGCCGGCTCGGCGCGGACCGGTGCGGTGAACGACCGGTCGATCTTCAGCTCGTGCACGCGCAACGACCGCAGCCGCGCCAGCGAGCTGTGGCCGGTGCCGAAGTCGTCGACCGACAGGCGCGCGCCGGCCCGCAGCAGCTCGGAGCACACCTTGGTCCGTCGAGAGGTCCGTCAGCGCGGTCTCGGTGAGCTCGAACCGGAGGCCGTCGATCGGTACGCCGTGCGTCTCGAGAGCCGCGTTGACCGTCGCGGGCAGCCCACCGTCGGCGAGCTGCCGCGGTGACAGGTTGACCGCGACGACCGGCATCGCGGTGTGCTGCCGGCTCCACGCGGCGTACTGCCGGCACGCCTCGTCGATGACCCAGCCGCCGATCTCGGCGATCAGCCCGGTCTCCTCGGCGACCGGGATGAACGCTGGGGGCGGCACGGAGCCGAGCTCGGCGGAGTTCCACCTGAGCAGTGCCTCGAACGCCGCGACACCGCCGGACGCCAGGTCGATCACCGGCTGGTAGTGCAGGCTGAGCTCGCCGCGGTCCAGCGCGTGGCGCAGGGCGGTC
>DASQMY010000306.1:0-10516 GCA_035645255.1 Mycobacteriales bacterium | reverse complement strand
GGCCACTTCCCGAACGACGAGGCCCTGGTCAAACTGCGCTACCTCGGCTGCAAGGACATGGGCCGGACAACCACCACCACCAAGGGCGGGCACGGCAGCGGCCGCGGCAGCTACTCCTGGAAGATCGCACTCAACCAGTTCCACATCATGTTCCCCGGACGACTCCACAAGGCTTGAGAACCCAACGGTCAGGCTCTTACACAGAAACGCTGACAGGCCCCGGGTCAGTCGTAATCTGAACATCGGAGTCAAAGGGACAACCGAACCAGATCCGTCAAGCATCAACCGAAGGCCCACATCGGCTCCACATGGCGCGCTCGACGAGCGGACGGCGTGGGTGCGGTCGAAGGACGCGCAACCGGCCGGCCTACATCGTGGCGAGGACGAACGAGAGCACGAACCCCGCTGCCGTGCTCAGCGCAACAGTCGGCCCGCCTGTCTCGTACGCCTCGGGCATCAGCGTGTCCGCCAGCGAAGCCAGGACCGCGCCGGCGGCGAAGGCCAGCGGCATGGACAGCGTCTCCGGTGACGCGGCTGAGAGCGGTCCTGCCCCCACCACCACGGAGACGGTGAGCAACACGGCGCACGCGGACCACGTGCCGAGAATGAACGACTGCGAGCGTCCCTGGGCCCGCATCGACGCGCTCGCGACGAGAGACTCCGGAAAGTTCGAGACGAAGATCGCGGCAAGCAGCGCGAGACTACCCGTCCCCTCACCGAGGGAGACACCGAGCGCGACGTTCTCCGGTACGCCGTCGAGGGTGACTGCCGCAAGTAGCGCGAGCCCAGCGGCTCCACTTACCGACGCGGCGGACGGGGCTTCATCGTCCGCGGCGGCATCGATGTCGAGCTTCTCGCTCCCGTGCTCCTCCTCATGCTCGCCTTCCGCCATCCGGTCCAGCCGGGCGCTGATCAGGGTGAAGACGACAGCGCCCACCAGCAACCCGACGCCCGCACGCCAGATGCCGCCCTGCTCATAGGAGTCCTCGAACAGCTCGAACGCCAGAGCCGTCATCAGCGCTCCGGCCGCGAACGCCAGCATCGCGGCCAGGACACGCTTCGGAAACTGGACCCGTCCGCCGACGAGCGCACCGATGATCAGCGCACTGGAAGCGATCACTCCGAAGATCACCGACTCGGCCATGTCCGACAACTACCCGATGCGGCCGGTCCGACTCGTGCCACCGGCTTTCGGCATGGCGCTGTGTCGTCGCCGATCGTGGCTTGCCGCGTCCCGGTCGAGCACGTGGACACGACCCCATTTCGCTCGCGCGCGCGAACCATTTTGCTCGCCGCCCTGGCAAGGGTGTCGGTACGGGCACGGCTGCAGCCACGTGCTTCCCCGACGGATGCTCTCGGCCCGTGCTCGAGCTCCGCGCCGCTACAGTCGCGCTGTTATCCGGCACCCGGATGCCCCCGCGGGCAAGGCGGAGCAGTACGCGCGGCGGGAGTACGAGCGGCGCTTCCTGCTGCGGGCGATGCCGGCGGGCCCGGCGAGCCGGGTCGTCCGGATCGAGGACCGCTACATCACCGGCACCCGGCTGCGGCTGCGGCGTCGGACCCGGCCTGACGACCAACTTGTACCTGTCGGCGGCGGAGTACGAGGCGCTCGCGTCGCTTCCCGCCGCGACGATCGGCAAGACCCGCCACGGCCTCGGCGACCTGGTGGTCGACGTGTTCCACGGCCCGCTGGCCGGGCTGCTCCTGGCCGAGGCGGAGTTCTACGCCGAGGCGGACTGCACGTCGTTCCAGCCCCCACCTTCCGTGGTCGCCGAGGTGACCGGTGACGCCCGGTTTCGGGGCGGCAGACTCGCCGTCTGTACGCCGGCCGACGTCGCGGCCGCCGCCCTCGTGGACTACGGCGTCGAGCTGAGTCGCTGACCCCGGGTGGCTGAGCGCCGGCACGAGCTATCCGGAGCGGTCCCCCACCGGAGAGCTGTCGCCGACGCCGCGTCAGGCGCGCTTGATGGCCGCGTGGAAGACCCGGACGTTCTCCCGCCAGCCGCCGAGCGCGTCGATCGGCATCGGGTCCTCCTTCGACTTCTTGCGGATGTCGCGGCGGCGCTCGGTGAGGTCGAAGTCGCACTCCAGTACGACGAGGCCCTCGAAGAGGAACTTCAGCGCCTCGGGCGTGTAGCGCCAGAAGTCCACCGGGCACGGGTGGTAGCGCCAGCTGAACAGCGTCGACGTGTAGACCAGCCCGCCCGGTGCGAGCAGCCGCTTGATCTCGGCGGCGGCCAGCCACGGCTGCTTCAGGTGCTCGAAGACGTCGACGGACACGATGACGTCGTACGACGCGTCGGGCAGCTCGGGGCAGCTGGTGATGTCGCCCACCACGGACGCGATCTCCGGGACGATGTCCATGTTGTCGTAGGTGAACCGGTCCTCCGGGAAGACGCCGCCACGCGGGTACTCGCGGCCGCCGATCTCCAGCACGCGGCCGCCGGCGATGTGCGCCCGGGCGACCAGCCCGGCGAGGTGGTGGTTGATCCGGTCGTCGCGCACCGGGTGCCGGCGCCACTCCTGCTCGAGCCGCTCGAGCGCGCCGAGCTGCTCGCGCGGGTCGGTGCCGGTTTCCTCGCGCTGTCCGAGCACGGTCATCTTCGGTTCTCCTCAGGCGATCTGCATGGCGTGCCTGGTGCGCGCGCTGGACGTGACGCGGTGCACGAACTCGCGCGACCGCTCGGTGGCACCGGTCGCGAACCAGGCCGGCTGGACCTCGTGCACCTGTACGGCGACGGGCATGTCGGCGAGGACGACCGGCAATGTGTGCGCGATCGTCGACGGGAACGTGATGACCGTCTCCGCCACCGGCCCACGCCGCAGGTACAGCTCCAGCGGCACCCGCGGCCGGAGCACCTCGAGGCCGGTCAGCTGCGCGAGCTCGCGCAGCTTGTCGATGTCCTCGCGGCGGTGCGCGAGGTAGCGCGTCGCCCGGCGGCGGTGGGCGAGCTGCGCGACCGCGCCGAGGTAGGACTCGTAGTCGACGACGCCGCTCTCCACCAGTGAGGCGCCGACGATGTCGACGGCACCGGGCAGGACGGCAGGGGTCGCGGACGACCGCGTCCACTCGAAGGCGTTGGTCATCGGGACCGACCCGCTCGGGGCGGTGCCGGACAGCGCACTGAAGACCGTCAGCGACCGCCCGGCCCGCGGGGACAGCAGCCGGGTGGCGCGCGCCGCCAAACGGGGCGGCGCTCCGCCGTGCCGCCACCGGACGAGCGGGCGGCGCTGCGCCACGCAGGCGGCGTACTCGAGCGTCGCCGTACCGTCGTCGACGACGACGGTACGGCGCGTCCTCGCGAGCGGCAGCAGCGCCTGGATGGCGCGCGAGAACGGGTCGCCCACCACCAGCCGGTCAGCGGTCATCACGCGTGGGAGCAGCACGGACGTGGCAGCGAGCCGGCCCGCGAGGCCGCCGCGGACGTCGTAGTGCGAGACGGTCATGCCCTGCCGGCGGGCGAGTACCGACATCTCGGCCAGCTGCACGAGCGACACGACGTCCCGCGGCGGCAGCACCGCGACGTGTACGGCGGCGCCGTCCGTCAGGTGCGCCCACTCGACGACGTTGAGCAGCTGGGTCGGGCTCTCGACGAGGGCGAGGGTCTGCGTCACGCGGTGGCTCCGGCGAGCGGGCCCGGCACGCGCCGCAGCTTGGCCATCGACGGCCGCTCGCTGTCGTAGACCTGCTTCACCCCGTCGCCCATGGCGAGCTCCACCGTGCGGATGTCGCGGACCAGCCGGAACAGCCCGGCCGGCTCGACCGACGCCGCCTGGTCCGAGCCCCAGCGGGCGCGGTCGAGCGTGATGTGCCGCTCGACGAAGCACGCCCCGAGCGCCACCGCGGCGATCGTCGTCTGCAGACCGATCTCGTGCCCCGAGTAGCCGATCGGCACGTCCGGGAACTCCGACGCCAGCGTGTGCAGCATCCGCAGGTTGAGCTCCGCCGGGGCCGACGGGTAGGTGCTCGTCGTGTGGCACAGGATCAGCCGCTCGCGACCGAGCACCTCGACGGCGTGCCGGATCTGCTCGATGGTCGACATGCCGGTCGAGAGCACGACCGTCCGCTGCGTCTCGCGGACCCGCTTGAGGAGTCCGTCGTCGGTGAGGCACGCGGACGCGATCTTGTGTGCCGGCGGGTCGAGCAGCTCGAGCTCGTCGACGCTCGGCTCGTCCCACGGCGACGCGAACCACGCGATGCCGAGCCGGCGGCACTCCTCGTCGATCGCGGCGTACTCCGCGCTGCCGAACTCGACCCGCCGCCGGTAGGCGATGTAGGTCATCCGGCCCCACGGCGTGTCGCGCTCGATGTCCCACTGGTCGCGCGGCACGCAGAGCTCGGGCGTGCGCTTCTGGAACTTCACGGCGTCGCAGCCGGCGTTCGCCGCGACCCGCACCAGCTGCAGCGCGTCGGCCAGCTCGCCGTTGTGGTTGATGCCGATCTCGCCGACGACATAGACGCGATGTCCCGGACCGACCGGCCGGTCACCGATGTAGCGGAGGCGCGTCAGATCCATAGTCGAGTCCTTGTCCTAGGAGCCAGGTGGCGACCTCGCGGACAGCGCCGCTGCCACCCCTGGCGGTAGTGACGGCACGGGCTCGGGCCCTCACCGCGTCGTGCGCGTCGGCGACCGCCACCGGCCAGCCGACGATTGCGAAGCACGGCAGGTCGTTGACGTCGTTGCCGACGTAGACCGTCCGCTCGAGCGCGACGCCCGCGGCGTCCGCCCACTCCTTGAGCGCGGCGTCCTTGGCCGCAACCCCTTGCACCACGGGCACTTGCAGCTTGCGGGCGCGCGCGGCAACCACCGGGTTGACCTCGGTCGACAGCACCAGCACCGGTACGCCGGCGCGACGCAGCGCCGCGACGCCGAGACCGTCGCCGCGGTGGACGGTGACGGACTCGCGGCCGCGCTGGTCGACGTAGACGCGGTCGTCGGTCTGCGTGCCGTCGAAGTCGAGGACCACGGCGTCGACGTCGCTGCGCGTCGGCCGGCTGACGACGACCGTGTCGAGACTCGCCGCCATCGCCTGCGCGAGCTCGAGGTCCTGCGGGTCGTCGACCTCGAGGGTGCGGCCGGCGTCGACGACGACGGGCTCGACGCGGCCGAAGAACCGGTGGCCGTGCTCGCGCAGGCCGGCGACGGTCATCGCGTAGGCAGCACCTGTCTCGAGCAGCTCGCGCGGCCGGTCCTGCCGGCGCAGCCGGGCTGCGGGGTCGTGGTTGACGCCCGAGCCGTCGGGCCGCCAGACGAAGCCGTGGAACTCGCCCACCGTGAGTGCCGAGTCCGCGCCGCCGTCGACGACGGCGGCAGCCACCTGGTCGATGTCGGCGGCGGTCACGAACGGGCTGGTGCACTGCACGAGCACGACGACATCCGGCGCGGTGCCGAGCCGCTCGGTCACCGCGTCGATCGCGTGCAGCAGCGCCGACTCGGACGTCGCCGTGTCACCGGAGAGCTCCGCCGGCCGCGTGACGACCTCGGCGCCGGCTGCTGCCGCCGCTGCAGCGATCGCCGCGTCGTCGGTCGAGACCGCCACGTGGTCGACGTACCGGGAGCCGGCTGCCGCGCGGACCGCCCGGGCGACGAGCGGCTGCCCGCCGACGAGCGCGACGTTCTTGCCGGGCACGCCGCGCGATCCGCCGCGGGCGGGTACGACGGCCAGCACGACCGGGCGCCCGCTCACAGTTGCGCCCAGCGCCGGACGGCAGGCTCCACGTGCCGCACGCTCAGCCGGTAGATCGACCGGGCGCCGCGGCGCGCGATGACGCGGGTGCGCTGACGCACGCGGTGCAGCGGCCCGCCGTCGTCGGCCGGCTCGTCCAGGTGCCGGCGGATGCCGGCGCGCCGCAGCAGGTGCGGGAGGTAGCCGCCAGCCTTCCGGTCGTCGTACCACGGGTGCAGCGGAGGCAGTCCGTCCCGCGCGGCCAGCTCGGCCAGCCGGGCGCGCACGGCGGCGTACGGGTCGGTGTGCCCACCGCCGTTGCGCGCGAGCCAGTCCGGGTCGGCGACCGGGAGCGCGCCCTCGTCGAGGTCCGTCCACGACACGAGCGCGCCCGATCCGAGGAACTGGTGGTTGCCCAGCGACTCCCGGATGCCCATGTCGGTCAGCACCGCCGTCGGGATGCCGCGGTGCATGGCCTCCAGCGCGGCGGTCGAGCTGATGGTGACGCAGAGATCGGTGCGGTCGAGGACGTCGGACATCGCGCCGTACACGAAGTCGAGGTTCGGCGGCGGCTCCACCGGCAGGTGGGTGAAGTGGTGCCGCTCGATGTGCGTCGTCTGCTCGTCCGGCCGGCTGCGCAGCTTGATGAGCACGTCGCGGTCCGGATGCAGCTCGGCGTGCTGCGCCGCGCGCTCCAGCAGGTAACGACGCTCGTGCCGGCGCGGCGGCACGGACGGCTGGGTCGCGAAGCAGACCGTGAAGCGCCGTTCGGTTCCGACGCCCGTCGGGTCGTACTGCGCGCCGCCGAGGAACGGCAGGGCGGTCTCCACCACCGAGTCCACCGGCCCGCCGACCGCAGCGTAGACGTCCCGGAACCGCGCCGCGTCCGACGCCGAGTTGGCGAGCACGACGTCGGCGCCGGCCCGCAGCAGCAGGCCGTCGACGAGACGCTCGTAGACGACGCCGACGTAGCCGGTCACCACCAGCGGGCGCCTGGTCCGTCCCGCCCATGCGTCGCGCAGCCCGTGCAGCGACGCCTGCACCGTCCCGCCGACGCAAGCGAGCACGACGATGTCGGCAGCGGCCAGGTCGTCCTCGACCGTGAGCTCCGCGAGCGACCCGGGCCGGGTGATCTCGGCGGTCGAGCCGACCTCCTCCAGCTGCCGGTCGGTCGGCGCGGCGCGGCCGGGGAGCAGGTGACCGACGACGCGCGCCGGTTCGCCCGGCGGCACGAGTGCGTCAGCGACCGACGCCCCCCACTTCCAGCGGCTGTCGGAGTCGGCGATCACGTGGACGTTGCGGAACGCGCCTGTGCTGCCGAGCTCGTTGGTCGTCATCGCGGTGCGACGCTAGGGGCCGGACGCGACCGCTTCTCCACCTCGAGGTGGCGTGTTGGTGGACGTCCTGTGAACACCGGGGCGAATGTGTCAGTTGACGGTTACATAACCGAGGTGTTACACATCCCCCATGGACACGCTCGCCGCCCTCGCCGACCCGACCCGCCGACGCATCCTCGAGCTGCTGGCCGACGGCGACGTCGCGGCGGGCGAGCTGTCCGACGAGTTCGCCGTCAGCCGGCCAGCCGTGAGCCGGCACCTGCGGGTGCTGCGCGAGGCGGGGCTCGTGCAGTCCCGCGTCGACGGCCAGCGGCGCGTCTACTCGCTCGACGCACGACCGCTGGCGGAGCTGGACGAGTGGCTCACGCCCTACCGCAGGTTCTGGGCCCACCGCCTGGACGCCCTCGACACCGAGATCCGGCGGGACAGCCGGAAGAGGAGAGACCGATGACCGTGACCACGCCGTTCGGCGAAGTGATCCGCGACGACCAGGGGATGCGGCTGGAGTTCGTCCGCAGCTACGACGAGCCGATCGACAACGTCTGGGGGGCACTGACCGAGTCGGAGCGGCTGAGCCGCTGGTTCGGCACCTGGTCGGGCGATCCGTCCACCGGCACGGTCGACCTGCTGATGCAGGAGGACCAGTCCGGCGGTCCGCAGCCCGCGCGGATCCTCGAGTGCGCCCCGCCGACCCGCCTGGTCGTCGAGCTGCCGAGCCCGGACGGGCCGTGGCTGCTGTCCGTGGCGTTGCAGGAGCGCGGCGGCGGCACCGAGCTGGTGTTCAACCACCGGCTCGCCGAGCCCTATGACGCGACGAGCGTCGGCCCCGGGTGGCACTACTACCTCGACCGGCTGGGCGCCGAGATCAGCGGCGCGGAGGTCCCGACTGACTGGGACGCGTACTTCCCGGCACCGGACGGCACCTACGCGCTGCCCGGCTGACGCGTCGCTTTTCCGCCAGCCGCGGCGGCGCCCGCACCGGCATGATGGTCTCCTCGGACCAAGGAGTGGCCATGCCCCGCACATCTGTCGCAGTCGCCCGGCGCACCACGCATGCGGTCGACAGCCCGGTCGGTACGCTGACCATGATCGCCACGGACGGCGTGCTGTCCGCGATGTACATGCACGAGCAGCGGCACGCGCCGTCGCCCGACACGTTCGGCGAGCCGGACCCGTCGGCGTTCGGTCACGTCATCGAGCAGGTAGACGCGTACTTCGCGCGCGAGCTCAAGGAGTTCGACATCCCCCTCGCGCTGAGCGGCACGCCGTTCCAGCTCAAGGTGTGGGCGGCGCTGCAGGAGATCCCGTACGGCGAGACGTCGTCCTACGGCGAGCTGGCCGCGCGGATCGGCCAGCCCGGCGCGGCGCGCGCCGTCGGTCTCGCCAACGGCCGCAACCCGGTCGGCATCATCGTGCCGTGCCACCGCGTGGTCGGCGCCGACGGCAAGCTCGTCGGGTACGGCGGCGGCCTGCCGCGCAAGGAGCGCCTGCTCGCGCTGGAGCGCGGCGAGACAACGCTCGTCTGACGGCTACCTGTTGCTCTCGTGGCGGACGAACAGCGCCGTCCCCGCCGCGACGAAGACGACGAAGAGCACGGACACGACGGCGACGTCCACCGGCAGGCTGTCCTGCACCACGCGGCCGCGCTCCGGGTTGCCGACGTAGCCGAACCAGCGGGTGAGGTCGACGGCGTAGCGCATCGGCGCCAGGCGGGACAGCACCGAGATCACGCCGTCCTGGCTGATCGGGTTGAAGACGCCGGCGAGCAGCAGCTGGGGCAGGAAGACGAAGCTGAACAGCTGGTCGGCGAACCGCTTGCTGCGCGCGAACGACATCATCAGCAGCCCGAAGGCGCCGCCGAACACGCAGACAACGGCGCTCACCAGCAGCAGACCGGGCAGTGCCGCGACGCTGAGTCGCACGCCGATCAGGAAGCCGAAGGCGAGGATGCCAAGCCCCTGCACCAGAGCGACGGTCGCCTCGCCGACGATCTTGCCGAGGACGATCGCGTAGCGCGACACCGGCGCGATGAACAGCTCCTGGCTGAAGTCGTTCTGCCGGTCCTCGAGCAGCGAGACGAGCCCGAGCGCCGACGACTGGAAGAGCGTCTGCGCCAGCACCCCGGTCAGCACGTAGCGGCCGAAGTCGTAGCCGAGCGCGTCGCCCACCGGCTCGAACGTGTTGCCGAGGATGACCACGAGCAGGAACGGCAGCACGAACGACCCGACGATCCGCGGCTTGTCGGACAGGAACTTGGTGATGTCCCGCTGCGCGATGGCCGCGATCGCGCCGGCGTTCGACGTGCGGGGGCCGGTCCGCGCGGCCGGCGGCGCGGCGACGACCGTGTCAGCCAACCGCCACCTCCGCGCGCTCCGCGTCCCGCTCGGCACCGACGATGTCGAGGTAGGCGTCCTCGAGCGTCGCGACGTGCGTGCGCACGAGCGACAGCGGTACGTCGACCGCTGAGATGACCCGCTGCACCTCGGCGGCGTCACCGACCACCTCGAACGGCGGCCCGCCGGTCACGACGGCACCGCACGCCTCGAGCGCCTGCGCGAGCGCGGTCCGGTCCGGCCCGTCGAGGACGACCGTCGACCGGCCGACGAGCCGCTGGGTCAGGGCGCTGGGGCTGCCCTCCGCCACGACCCTGCCCCGCGCGATGACGCAGACCTGGTCGGCGTGCTCGGCCTCCTCCAGGTAGTGGGTGGTGAGGAAGACGGTCGTGCCGCTCTCCCGCTGCACCTGCCGGAGGTAGGTCCACAGGTCGCGCCGGCTGACCGGGTCGAGCCCGGCGGTCGGCTCGTCCAGGAAGAGCACCTCCGGTCGGTGCAGCAGGCTGCGCAGGATCTCCAGCTTGCGCTTCATCCCGCCCGACAACGTGCGGACCGGGCTGAAGATCGCACCCCCGATACCGAGCAGCTCGGCGAGCTGGCCGACAGTCGTCCGGTACGACACGGGCATCGCGCGGTACGACGGCCGGTACGGCGCGAGCCCGTAGAGGATCGCGTGCAGCCGGACGTTCTGCTCGCCGGTGAGGTTCAGGTCGAGGCTCGGCTGCTGGAAGATGATGCCCACGCGCCGGCGTACCTCCGCGGCGTCCCTGACCACGTCGTGGCCGGCCACGCGCACGGAGCCGGCCGTCGGCACGAGCGTCGTCGTCAGGACCGAGATGGTGGTGGTCTTCCCGGCGCCGTTCGGCCCGAGCAGGGCGAAGAACTCCCCGCTGCGCACCACGAACGAGACGCCCGCGACCGCCGGGACCGCCGCCTTGCGGTAGGTCTTCACCAGGTCGTCGACCTGGATGACGAGATCGGACATGACCGGCACGGTACCGCGGTCTGCGACGCCACCCGACGACTCGCGACGACACGTCGGCCGGCCTCACGTTCCACCTGGGACCGCCGATAGCAGCGGCATGCGGGTCGTCGGCAGCGGTCGGACGCGCGGCGCCGGTGTGCGCCGCGCCGGGGCCGCCATGCTCGTCGTCGTGCTCGCCGTGCTGACCGGTCTGG
>DASQMY010000305.1:0-2328 GCA_035645255.1 Mycobacteriales bacterium | reverse complement strand
AGCGCAACGGGCTGCTGACCGAGAACCGCGATCCGGTTGATCGCTCGGATGATCCGCGGGTCGATCTTCGGATCGCGGTTCTCGGTCAGCAGCCCGTTGCGCTCCTGCTGCGTGTCGGTCAGCTGCGTGTAGCAGAAGCCGGTCAGCGCGGGGCTGTCGATCAGCGCGTCGACGATCGCGCAGTAGCGGTCGCGCAGCTCCTCGCGCGTGCCGACCGCGCCGTAGCCCGGCCAGGTGTCACCGAGCTCGGGGTTGAAGGTGATGCCGCCGAACTCGCTGATGATGACCGGCTCGTCGCTGAGCGTGTGCCCGCGGACCAGCACCTTCCGGTAGCCGGGCTGGACGTGCTGCATCGTGGTGTCCACGGCATCCCGGGAGCCGTAGCGCTCCTTGAGGACGGCCGGGTCGCTCGCGTAGTCGTGGACGGTGAGCAGGTCCGAAACGATCTGCTCCCAGCCGTCGTTGCCGATCGCGAGCCGGGTCGGGTCGAGTGTCTTGGTGAGGTGGTAGAGCGCGCGGACCGCGTCACGCTGTGCGGGCGAGTGGTCGAGGGAGGGGACGCCCCAGCTCTCGTTGATCGGGACCCAGGCGATGACGCAGGGGTGGCTGTAGTCGCGCTCGATCGCCTCGATCCACTCGCGGGTCAACCGGCCGATCGCCTTCGGTGAGAACTCGTACGCCGCCGGCATCTCCGCCCACACCAGCAGGCCGAGCCGGTCGCACCAGTAGAGGAAGCGTGGGTCCTCCAGCTTCTGGTGCAGCCGCACGCCGTTGAAGCCGAGCGCCTTGGTCAGCTCGACCTCGCGCCGCAGGGCCTCGGCGCTCGGGGAGGCCAGGTGGGACTCGGGCCAGAACCCCTGCGCCAGGACGAGCCGGAGGAAGTACGGGCGGCCGTTCAGCAGGACTCGCCCGTCGGCCGCCTCGATCGAGCGCATCGCCGTGTAGCTGGCGACCTCGTCGACGGGCTGCCCGGACTCGTCGAGGAGGGTGATCTCGGCGTCGATCAGGTTGGGGTACTCGGGCGCCCACAGGACGTCGCGCCGGCTCAGCGTCATGCCGGCCTGCTCGAGCCCGATGTCACGCCGTACGCCGGTACGGCCGACCGGGTAGGTGTCGTCGGCGAGCAGCTGGTCCTGCAGGGTCAGCCGCACCCGGGCCCGGAGCGGCCGGTCGTCGGTCCGCCGTACGGAGACCTCGAGGTGGAGCGACGAGCGCGTGATGTCGGGCGTCCAGCGCACCGACGTCACGTGCGTGGCCGGCACCGACTCAAGCCAGACCGGCTGCCAGATGCCGGTCGTGCGGTCGTACCAGATCCGGTGCGGGTGGAGCTGCCAGTCCTGCTTGCCGCGCGGCTGCTCGAAGTCGTGCGGGTCGTCCTCGGCGCGGACCACGATGACGTTGTCCTCGCCGGGCCGCACGGCCTCGGTGATGTCAGCGTGGAACGGCGTGTGGCCGCCTTCGTGCGTCGCGACCAGCTGACCGTTGACCCAGACCTGCGCGCGGTAGTCGACCGCTCCGAAGTGCAGCAGCAGCCGCTGATCGGGTGCCTGGTCGGCGCGGAACGTCCGGCGGTACCAGACGACCGGGTGGTAGCCGCGGTCCGCGATGCCGCTCGCCGTCGACTCCGGCGGGAACGGGACGATGATCGTCCGGTCGAACGGTTCGGGGGCGTCCGGCCAGCCGGCCTGGAGTCCGGCGTCGGCGTCGTCGTACGCGAAGCCCCACTCGCCGCACAGGTCGATCCACCCTGGCCGCGTGAGCTGCGGTCGCGGGTGCACCTTGGGATCAGCCGTCATCGAAGCTCCAGGGAGTGCTCTGGCGGGCGGGTCCGCCCTGGCGGAAAGGCCGGTCTACAACGTTGTACAACGTTGTACACGCGCGCGCCCCGCGATGCACATCGCCGGCCGCGGCCGGTCTGGCCAGCCGCCGCAGCGGCGCCGGCGACGTTGCGTTCCGGCGGTTCCGGGGTAGCGACACAGGACGCCCGCCGGCCCGTGGCGCGGCGGACCGACCGCGAGGACCCCCATGACCGCAGGCGCACTGCCCGACGAGAGTCCGACGCACGCGGTCGGCGACCTGCTGGTGCGCGGGCGGGAGCAGGGGTTCGTCACGGCCGACGAGGTGGCGAGCGCCGTGGGCGACCCCGACGGGCCGCCCGAGCAGATGGACCGCGTGCTGGAGCTGCTCGGCGCGGCCGGCATCGAGGTCGTGGAGCCAGACGCGGTCGACGCGACGGACGCTGCGGTGGCCGCCGCGCGCGGCGACGCACGCGACAACGCGAGCGTCGACCCGGTGCGGATGTACCTTCGCGAGATCGGCCGGGTGCCG
>DASQMY010000304.1:0-4519 GCA_035645255.1 Mycobacteriales bacterium | reverse complement strand
GGTCCGATCGACCGCCGGCCGCTGGTGGTCGTCGTGCACGGCGGTTTCTGGCGCGAGCGGTACGACCGCAGCCACACCGGTCCCCAGGCGAGCGCCTTGGCGGAGCTGGGTTACGTCGTCGCCGTACCGGAGTACCGGCGCGTCGGCCAGCCCGGCGGCGGCTGGCCGGGCACGTTCGACGACACGGCGGCGTGGAGCGACCGGCTGGTCGCCCTGGTCGCCGCAGAGCTGGGAGACGACGCCTTCGACCCGGCGCGCGTCGTACTCGTCGGCCACTCAGCGGGCGGCCACCTGTCGCTGTGGGCGGCGTCGCGGCACCGCCTCCCCACCGCATCGAAGTGGCGGCGCGGCACGCCGCTCGATGTGCGCGGGGTGGTCTCCCTCGCCGGCGTCTGCGACCTCGCGCTGGCGGCCGGGCTCCGGCTCGGCGACGGCGCGGTGCAGGACCTGCTGGGCGGCGACCCGGAGGCGGTGCCCGACCGCTACCCGCTCGCCGACCCGGCGGCGCTGCTGCCGTCCGGCGTCCGGTCGGTGCTGGTGCACGGCGCGGACGACGTCAACGTGCCGATCGCGCTCAGCCGCGCGTACGCCGACCGCGCCCTACGCGTCGGGGACGACGTCCGCGTCGTCGACCTCCCGGGCACCGCGCACTTCGAGGTGATCGACCCGCTGAGCGCGGCCTGGCCGGCGGTCACCGCGGCGGTCCGCGAGATATTGGCGTGACGCCCTCGCCGCACCCGAGTTGCACCTTGCACTTCTTGCGTCGGACATGACGTGCAGGGTGCAACTCCACGCAGCGGGGGCGCGGCAGCAGGCCTGGCCGGCGGTCACCGCGGCGGTCCGCGAGGCCTTGGCGTGACACCTGCGGCCGGGGTCACGGTCCGGCAGCATTTATGTCGAATCGTTGACGCGAGACACAATCGCTCGATACAACGGGATGACCGGTGCGGTCACGGACGCTGGCGGTCCGCACCCACGACGCACTCCTCAGAGGAGAAGCCATGTCCGGTGGTCGCCTCGGCCGGCGCGGGTCCGCCCGCGCCGCCCTGCTCGGCACGGCCAGTGCCCTTGTCCTGCTCGCGACGGCGTGCGGTGACTCCAGCCTCGGCGGCGACGACGGCGGCGGCGACAAGGGTGGCACGATCAAGATCGGGTTGCTCGTCCCGCAGTCCGGCGTCTACAACGCGCTGGGCAACGACATGAAGGCCGGCTTCGAGGTCTATCTCGAGCAGCACGGCAACAAGCTCGGCGGCAAGACCGTGCAGGTGGTCCTCGCCGACGAGGGCGAGACGGCCGACTCGGGCAAGGCGGCGGCCGACAAGCTGGTCAAGCAGGACAAGGTCGCCGCCGTGGTCGGCGTCGTCAACTCCGCGGTGATGAACGGCGTCAAGGACCTGTTCGAGTCGTCGAAGATCCCGCTCATCGGCTCCAACGCCTCGCCGACGACGCTGACCGGCATGGAGTACATCTGGCGCACCTCGTACGTCAACGACGAGCCCGGCGTCGCGCTTGGCAAGTACGTCGCCGAGAAGGCCGGCGGACCGGTCTACCTGGTCGCGGCCGGCTACCAGGCGGGCGAGGACGAGATCAACGGCTTCCTGAAGACGTTCGAGCCCGCGGGCGGCAAGGTCTCCGGCAAGCCGGTGTACACGCCGTTCCCCGCGACCAAGAACTTCCAGCCGTTCCTGGCCAACGTGCAGAAGTCCGACGCCAAGGCGGTGTTCACCTTCTACGCCGGCGGTGCGGCGATCGACTTCGTCAAGCAGTACAAGCAGTTCGGCCTCGCCGGCAAGCTGCCGCTCTACGCCCCCGGCTTCCTCACCGAGGGCGGCGTGCTGAAGGCGCAGGGCGACGCGGCGCTGGGCGTGTTCACGTCGATGAACTACAGCGCCGACCTCGACAACGAGCTCAACAAGAAGTTCGTCGCCGACTACCAGAAGAAGACGCAGGTGAAGCCGACCACCTACGCGATGGCGACGTACGACGCCGCGAAGGTGCTCGACATGGCGATCAAGAACGCCGGTGACGACGTGAGCTCGGCGAAGATCAAGGCCGAGATCGACAAGCTCGGCGACATCGAGAGCCCCCGCGGCACCTGGAAGTTCAACGACAACGGCACCCCGGTCCAGATGTGGTACCTGCGGGAGGTCAAGCAGGGCGCCGGCGGCCTGGAGAACGTGCGGGTCGCGGAGCTCGGCAAGCTCGGCGAGTGACGGCGCGGCACGCGAGGTAGAAGGGCCGGCGTGGACGTCCTGCAGTGGTTCGACGACAACCTCGTCAGCATGGTCGACGGCGTCGCGTTCGGGCTGCTGCTGTTCACCCTCGCAGTCGGGCTCTCGCTGGTCTTCGGGATGATGGACATCCTCAACCTGGCCCACGGGACGCTCTACCTCGTCGGCGCCTACACGGCGTACTCGCTGTCCGACGGCAGCATCGGCGGGCTCGCGCTCGCCCTGCTGGTCGGCGGGGTGGTGGGAGGCCTGGGCGGTGTGCTGCTGGCCGGGATGACGCAGCCGCTGGCCGGGCGCGGGCACCTGGACCAGGCCGTGCTCACGCTCGGCGTCTCGTTCATCGTCGCGGACATCCTCTCGTCGATGTACGGCGCCGAGGTGCTGCCCGCCAACCCGCCGGCCGCGCTCGACGGCAGCGTGTCCGTGCTCGGCCACGTCTACCCGGTCTACCGGCTCGTGTTCATCGGCGTTGCGGCCGCCCTGGCGCTCACCGTCTGGGCGCTGTTCGAGCGCAGCTCGCTAGGTGCGCTCGTCCGCGCGACCGTCGCCGACCGCGAGATGGTCCGCGCGCTCGGCGTCGACACCCGCAAGGTGCTGCTCGGAGTCTTCGCGGCCGGGTCCGCGCTCGCCGCGCTCGGCGGCGTCTTCGGCGCGCCGATCCTCGGCCCCGGCCCCGGCGTCGACGAGTCGGTGCTCGTCCTCTCGCTCGTCGTGGTCGTGGTCGGCGGGCTCGGCTCGGTGTCCGGCGCGCTGCTCGGCGCGCTGCTCATCGGCCAGGTCCAGACGCTCGGCGTGGCAGTCGTCCCGGAGTACGCGCCGTTCCTGCTGTTCGGCACCATGCTCGTCGTGCTCGCCGTCCGGCCCGCGGGTCTGGTGTCGCTCACCAGGCGGCAGGCCGGATGACGCCGGTCGTCCGGCGCGCCGGGCTCGCGGCGCTCGTGCTGGCCGGCGTCGCCGCGCCGTTCGTGCTCGACAGCTACGCCATCGCGACGCTGTCGCGGATCCTGGTGTTCGGGCTGCTGGCGATGAGCGTCAACCTGCTGACCGGCGTGACCGGGCTGCCGACGCTCGGGCAGTCGGCCTACTTCGGCGTCGGCGCCTACACCGGTGCGATCATCTCGACCGACGTCTCGGACATCGGGGCGGTGCAGCTGCTCGCCGCCGGCGCGCTGACCGCTCTCGTCGCGATACCGACCGGCTGGGTCGCGGTCCGCGCGCGCGGCGTCGCGTTCCTGATGATCACGCTGGCGATCGGCGAGATCGCCCACAGCGCGGCGATCCGGTGGAAGGACGTGACGCGCGGCACCGACGGCTACAGCGGCGTCCCGGCCGTCGTACCGCTGCCGGGCATGAGCCCGCTGGAGAGCGACGGCTACGTCTACTACTACGTCCTCGCTGTCTTCGCTCTCCTCTACGCCCTGGTCCGCCTCATCGTCGCGTCGCCGTTCGGGCTCTCGCTGCGCGGTGTGCGGGACAACGAGGCGCGGATGCGGGCGATCGGCTACCCGACGACGCGGCTGAGCCTCGCGGCGTACTGCGTGGCGGGCGGCCTCGCCGGTCTCGCCGGCTCGCTGTACGTCTCGGTCCAGCGCTTCGTGTCGCCGGGCGACGCGAGCTTCGAGGTCGCGGCGCTCGCGCTGCTCGCCGTCATCCTGGGCGGCGTCGGCTCGATGTGGGGCGCCTGCGTCGGTGCGGCCGTCGTGATCTACACCCGCGACTACCTCGGCGGCTACGTCGCGGGTCGGGCTCCCCTGCTGCTCGGCATCCTGTTCGTCGCGGCGGTCTACCTGCTGCCGCGCGGGATCTCCGGGGTACGCCGATGGCGGCCGGTCCGCGCGCGGGCCGAGGCGTGACGACCGCACTCGAGCTGCGCGGGCTGAGCCGCAGCTTCGGCACGCTGAAGGCGGTCTCCGACGTGTCGCTCACCGTGGCGGCGGGCAGCCGGCATGCGGTGATCGGCCCCAACGGCGCTGGGAAGACAACGCTCTTCGGCCTGATCGCCGGCACCCTCCAGCCGACCTCGGGAACGATCCTCTTCGAGGACACCGACGTGACCCGGCTGCCGGAGCATCGCCGGGTGCGGCAGGGCATCGCCAAGACGTTCCAGCACTCCAGCCTCTTCCTGTCGGCGACGGTGCTCGACAACGTGCTGCTGGCGGTGCAGCGCACGGCCGGCCGGTCCGGCCGCTTCCTACGGTCCAGCCGGGCCGATGCCGGGGTGGTCGAGCGGGCGCGCGACCGGCTCGCCGGCGTCGGGCTGGCCGACCGCAGCGACGCACCCGCCGGGA
>DASQMY010000303.1:0-3737 GCA_035645255.1 Mycobacteriales bacterium | reverse complement strand
GGAGGGGTGGCCGTAGACCTCGGCTATGTCCTTGCGCAGCCGGCGAGCCGCTGCCCCCGTGTCGAGCTCGGCCTCCACGACGATGCGTCCTGCAACGATGTGCAGGCCGCCCGCGAAGCGGAGCATCGAGGAGACCTCGGCCTTGCGGCAGCACGACTTGGTGACGTGGACGCTGGAGAGTTCCGCCTTGACCGGTGCCGTCATCGCCATGCGCCCGATCCTGCCACGGGATGCAAGCGGCCGGGTGCGCAGCGTTGGCTCAGCCGGCCATCACGGCGGCGTAGGCGTCGCTGAGCCGGTGCGGGTCGTGCCGCGGGGACCCGTCGCTGCAGCGCACGGGCGCAACGAGCAGCTCGGCCCCTAGCCGACCGACCGCCTGCTCGAGATCGCCCCGATCCGCCGGGACCGTCGACTCGTCGACCAGGACGAGATCCAGGCGCAGATCGGGCGCATGGGCTTGCAGCGCTGCTAGGTGCGCATCCGGCGAAAGACCTGCGGTCTCGCCCGGCTGCTCAGTGAGGTTGAGGGTGAGGAGCCGCCGCCCCGGTGTCTGGCACAGCGCCGCCGCGAGCTCCGGCACGAGAAGGTGCGGGATCACCGAGGTGAACCACGAGCCGGGGCCGAGCACGACCCAGTCCGCGGCGCGTACGGCCTCGACCGCCTCCGGACAGGCAGGGGGCGAGTCCGGATGCAGCGCTACGGCGGTGACCTCTCCGGGCGTGGTGGCGACCTGCACCTGGCCGCGTACGTGGTCCACAGCGCTCGGGTCGTCAGCCCGCAGCCCTCGCACCGCGGCGGTGATGTCGAGCGGCACCGCTGCCATCGGCAGTACGCGGCCGTGCGCCCCGAGCAGCCGCCCCACCCAGTCCAGGCCGTCGACGTGGTCACCGAGCAAGTCCCACAGCCCGACGATGAGCAGGTTGCCCAGAGCGTGCTCATGCAGCTCCCCGCCTTTGGGGAAGCGGTGTTGCAGCACCTGCGCCCAGGTGCGACCCCAGTCGTCGTCACTGCACAAGGCGGCGAGGGCCTGCCGCAGATCACCGGGCGGCAGCACGCCGAGCTCGGTACGGAGCCGCCCGGAGGAGCCACCGTTGTCGGCAACGGTCACCACCGCGGTCAGCTCTGTGGTGACCCGCCGCAGGGCAGTCAGCGACGCGGCGAGCCCGTGCCCGCCGCCCAGGGCGACCACCTTGGGGGTTGGCATCGCGCCACTCACTCGCGGCCGAGGTCCCGGTGCATGACGACAGTCTGGACACCGGCGGCGCGCAGTCGCTCTCCGAGCTCCTCGGACATGGCCACGCTGCGGTGCTTGCCTCCGGTGCACCCGACCGCGATGGACACGTAGCGCTTGCCCTCGCGCAGGAAGCCTTTCGTCATGGTCGCGAGCATGCGCTCGTAGTCGTCGAGGAACGCCATGGCCTCCGGCTGGCTCGTGACGTAGGCGCTCACGTCCTCGTCCAGTCCCGTCTGCGGACGCAGCGCGGGGACCCAGTGCGGGTTGGGCAGGAAGCGCATGTCGGCGACCAGGTCGGCGTCGACCGGGATTCCGTACTTGAACCCGAACGAGACCACGGTCGCGCGCAGGACCGTCTCGTCCCCCTCGGTGAACGCGTTCGTGACCTCGGCGGTCAGCTGGTGGACGTTGAGCGTCGAGGTGTCGATGAGAACATCGGCGTCGCCGCGCAGCTCGCGCAGCAGCCGGCGCTCGCGCTCGATACCGTCGAGGAGCCGGCCGCCGCGCTGCAGGGGATGCGGCCGGCGGACGGCCTCCTGGCGGCGGACGAGCACGTCGTCAGTGGCCTCGAGGAACAAGACCACCGGCCGGACACCCTGTCCCACCAGGTCGCCGAGCGCCCCGCGCAGAGCGGCAAAGAACCAGCGCGACCTGACGTCGACGACGACAGCGATGCGCGACTCCCCCGATTCGGCTTTGCCGACGAGGTCGACCACCGACGGCAGCAGCTGAGGCGGAAGGTTGTCGATCACGAACCAGCCGAGGTCCTCGAGCACCTTGGCGGCAGTGCTGCGACCGGCTCCGCTCATGCCGGTGACGACGACGAGCTCCGCTCGCGTGTCGCTCATGACGCGCCCTCGCTGACCTGCTCGGCGGATATCTGGTCGTCGACGAGCTCGCCGGTCGCAGTGTTGACCGTCGGCGCCGTGGCGGGTGCGCGGGCCAGGCTTTCGGCGACGGCCGCCGCGGTCCGCGGGCCGAAGCCCGGCACCGCCGCGATCTCCTCGACGGCGGCGGCGCGCAGCTTCTTCAGCGACCCGAAGTGGCGCAGCAGCGCTCGACGCCGCACCTCGCCCAGGCCGGCCACGTCGTCCAGCGCGCTCTCCAGCATCGACTTGGAACGGCGGCCCCGATGGTGGGCGATGGCGAAACGGTGTGCCTCGTCACGGATCCGCTGCAGCAAGTAGAGCCCTTCGCTCGTGCGGGGCAGCACGATCGGGTCGTCCTCTCCGGGCAGCCACACCTCCTCGAGCCGCTTGGCCAGCCCGCACACCGCGATGTCGTCGATGCCGAGCTCATCGAGAGCCCGCTGCGCGGCCATCACCTGCGGTGGTCCGCCGTCGACCACGACGAGGCCCGGTGCGTAGGCGAACTTGCGCGCGCGGCCGGTCTCCGGGTCGAGGAGCAGCGGGCCACTCGCCTCCGGCTCGCCCGCCGCGGCGTCGCCGGTGTCGCCGACGACCGGTGTCGCGCGGTCGTCGAGATAGCGGCGGAACCTCCGGGTGATGGTCTCGTGCATAGCTGCCACGTCGTTCTGGCCGATGGTGCGGCGCATCACGAAGCGGCGGTACTCGCTCTTGCGGGGCAACCCGTCCTCGAAGACCACCATCGACGCGACGACCTCGGTCCCCTGCAGGTTCGAGACGTCGTAGCACTCGATGCGCAGGGGCGCCTCGTCGAGCCCGAGCTCCTTCTGGAGCTCCTCCATCGCGCGGCTGCGAGTCGTGAGGTCGCTCGCCCGTTTGGTCTTGTGCAGCGACAGCGCCTGTCGCGCGTTGCGCCCGACGGTCTCGAGCAGCGCCTTCTTGTCACCGCGCTGCGGCACCCGTAGCGACACCTGGCTGCCCTTGCGCTCGCTCAGCCAGGTCGTGAGCACGTCGGCGTCGGCGGGCAGGGCGGGTACGAGAACCTCCCTGGGCACCGCGTCGCCGACCTCGGCGTCGTAGAGCTGGATGAGGAACCGCTCGACGAGGTCGCCGGTCTCCGCGTCGTCGACCTTGTCGGCCACCCAGCCGCGCTGGCCACGGACCCGGCCGCCGCGGACGTAGAAGATCTGCACCGCTACCTCGAGCGGGTCCTCGGCCAGTGCGATGACGTCGGCGTCGGTGCCGTCCGCGAGCACCACGGCGTTCTTCTCCATCGCGCGCTCGAGCGCGCCGATGTCGTCGCGCAACCGGGCGGCACGCTCGTACTCCTGCGCAGCCGCCGCCGCGCGCATCTGCGCCTGCAGTCGTTTGACGTACGCCGTCGTCTGGCCGGCGAGGAACGCGCAGAAGTCCTCGACGATCTCGCGGTGCTCTTCGGCGCTGACGCGCCCGACGCACGGGGCGGCGCACTTGCCGATGTAGCCGAGCAGGCAGGGGCGGCCGATCTGCTCGGACCGCTTGAACACGCCCGCGGAGCACGACCGCATGGGGAACACCCGCAACAGCAGGTCGACGGTCTCGCGGATCGCCCAGGCGTGGGCGTACGGCCCGAAGTAGCGGACGCCTTTGCGCTTGGG
>DASQMY010000302.1:0-25304 GCA_035645255.1 Mycobacteriales bacterium | reverse complement strand
ATCGGCCAGCGTGTCGCGCAGCCGGGTCAGCAGGTCGTCGAAGCCGAGCAACCGGCGCATCCGCTTCCGGCGGTCGACCTCGGCGCGCGCGGCGCCGGCGAACCGCCGCCGCACGTCCGGCGTACCGCCCGGGTCCGGCGCCTCGGGGACCAGCAGCGCCTCGCCGTCGTTGACGACCTGGCGGGCCAGGTCGATCGCCTGCGTCCGGGTGAGCTCCGGCGGGTCGGACGCGCCGGCGCGTCCCCAGTTGCGCACGTAGAGGTCGTCGGTGACCTCCACGATCAGGTCGTCGAGACTCTCGACCAGCACCGCGCCGGCGTCGACGTCGCCCGCAGTACCGAGGCTGACCAGCACCTGCTGGCAGAACTGGTGGGTCGTCGCGACGGTCGCCGCGTCAAAGGTGGCGAGCGCCTCGCCCAGCCGCTGATGCCGCACGGCGGCCTCGTCGTCGGACACCGACGCCAGGTGGACGAGCACCTGGTCGTCGGAAACCCTAGCTACGGCAGGGTTTACGAGCCCGTCGCGCGCGGTTACGAGGCGTTCGCGGACCCGGTCGCGCAGCTCCTGCGTCGCGGCCCGGCCGAAGGTGACGACCAGCAGCTGGTCGAGCCGGGCGACGCCTTCGGCGACGTAGCGCGCGACGAGCCCGGCGATGGTGAAGGTCTTGCCCGTGCCGGCACTCGCCTCCAGCACCGTGGTGCCCGTCGGCAGCGGGCCGAGCAGCTCGAACTGAGTCACCCGGGCGGTCACAGCGGCACGTCGCTCTCGTGCGCGAGCAGCGGCGCCCAGAGCCGCCGGGCGAGCACACCGAACCGGCTCCGGTCGTCGAGCGCCCACGCCTGCTCGGCCCGGCTCGGCAGCGGCGCGAGCAGCAGCCCGAAGTCGGCGGCCGGTCCCCACACCAGCACGTGCTCCGGCTCGGCCACCTCCGGGCGGAACTTGTCCTCGGCCCACTTCTTCCGCGCCGCGGCGAGCGCGTCGGACGGGTCTGCGCCGCGGCCGCGGCGGGCGGCGTACTCCGCCGATGCGGCCAACGCCATCGGCAGCGGCTCGCGCAGCCCGGCGTCGCGCAGGTCGACGAGCTGGCCGAGCAGCTCGGCGGCGAGCGACGAGTCGACACCGGAGATGACATAGCGCCGGACGCCGCCGGTGCGCCGGCCCACGGTCACCGACCGCCAGTCGCGGTCCGGATGGCAGGCGGCCAGGGCCAGGTGGCGGACCCACGCGGCGAGCCGGTGCTTCGGCGCCGCGGTGGAGTAGGAGACCGACAGCACCGCGTTGCCGCGCACCCCGGGGACGGTGCCGGACAGCCGGCGGCCGTCGCGCAGCGCGACCGACACGTCGAGCGACTCCGGCTGCACCGCTGCTTCGTCCGCGCAGGCCCGGAGCAGCTGGTCGACCTGGCCACCCACCTCGCCGAGCACGGCGTTGCCCAGCGGGCCGAACGGCAGCTCGCCGCGCAGCTGCTCCAGCCGGATGCACGCCTGCGGCGGCGTGCCGGCCAGCCGCTGGCGCAGCAGCCGGTCGCCGATCGCCCACTTCGCGAGCCCGCCCAGCTCGACCGGCAGCGCGTCGTCCGGGTCCTCGTCACGCGCGGACATCGTCACACCGAGCCGCTGCCGCAGAAACGCCTTCGCCGGGTGCTGCACGAAGCGCACCAGGTCCTCGAGCGCGACCTCCCGGTCAGCGGCCTGGGGGTCGGGCAGCGGCGCTGCCAGCAGCGGCGGCACCGGCACCCGCGGCTGCGCGGCCGCCCGCGCACCGGCCAACGCCAGCAGGTCGAACGAGAACGGCGCCGGAGTGCCGAGCACCGAGGGCTGGAAGTTGCGCGCAGCGAACGGCTGCAGCGGATGGCGTACGACGACGTGGTCGCGCGCGCGCCCACCGCCCGGCGCCACCGCGGTCAGGTCGAGTGCGTCGAGCAGCTCCCCCAGCGGTACGGCGGGTGGCACCTCCGCGCCGGTGCGTGGATCGGCGCCGGTGTAGGTGATCACCAGGTGGTCGCCGGCCGCGCAGATCGCGTCGAGGAGCAGCTGACGGTCCTCGCTGCGGATGTCGCGCTCACCGGTGCGCGGGTCGCGGGCCAGCACGTCGTCGCCGTCCGCGATGCCCTGCCGGGGGAACGCGCCGTCGTCCAGGCCGATCAGGCAGACCACGCGGTGCGGCACCGAGCGCATCGGCACGAGAGTGCAGACGGTCAGGGTGCCGGTGCGGAAGTTGGCGCGGGTCGGCCGGCCGCGCAGCCGCGCGTGCAGCAGCGCGGTGACGTCGGCCAGCCCGATGGTGGTGGCGGTGTCCTCGGCCGCCTCCGCTACCGCGGCGAGCTCGTGCTGCAGCTGCGAGACCTGCCACGCCTCGCCGGCGTCGGCGTCGCCGAGCGCGAGCACGGCGTCCTCGAGCAGCTCGACCCACTCGACGACCGTGTGCTGCCCCGCCATGCTGCGCACCGCGCAGTCGACCCGGTCGACGATCTCGGCCAGCCGGCCGGCGAGGTCGATGTCACCGCTGTCGACGTCGTCGAGCGGCAGGACGTCGCCGAGCCACTCCTGGTCCTCTTCCATCGTGACGCCGACCAGCAGCCGGTCGAGCCCCGAGCGCCAGGTGCCCTGCTGCACCCCACCGAGGCCGTAGCCGGCGCGGTGCTCGGCGTCGAGCCCCCACCGCGTGCCGGACGCCGACGTCCAGTCGCGCAGCCGCTCGACGTCGTCGACGTCGAGACCGAACCGCCGGCGTACCGGCGCGGTGCCGGCCAGGTCGAGCAGCTGCGTCGCGGTGACCCGGTTTGCGGCCAGCTCGAGCAGCTGCGACAGCAGGCTGAGCAGCGGGTTGGTCTGCCGCAGCGAGCGGTCGGCGAGCCGCACCCGCAGCCGGGCGGCCGGGTGCAGCTCGTCGACGTCGCCCGCGTCGGCCATCCCGAACGACGCCGCGATCAGCGGCGCGAACCGCTCCACGTCCGGGCACATGATCAGCACGTCGCGCGGCTCGAGCGTCGGGTCGGCTGCGAGCAGGCCGAGCACCGCCTCGCGCACCACCTCGACCTGCCGTGCCGGCCCGTGGCAGGCGTGCACCTGCACGGTGCGGTCGTGGCCGGCGATGGGCATCCGCGTGTCCGGCGGGCGGTCGCCCGCGAGGTCGTCCTGCAGCCGGCCGAGCAGCGTGGCTGGCCGGGCCGGCATCGGGTGGTGGCTGTCCTGCAGGTCGGGAGCCGCGGCCTGCAGCAGCAGCTGCAGCTCGCGTACGTCGCGGGACAGCGACGCCGCAAGCGGGTGCCTGACGTGCGCGCCCGACGCGTCCAGCCGCCGCGGACCGGGCGCCGCGCCGCTGGCCTGCACCGCGGCCCACGCGGCGGGCGACGCATGGTGCAGCCAGAGGTGCACGTCGCGCGTGGCCGCGAGCGCCGTGAGCACCTGCATGCGCGACGCGGAGATGCGCGTGGCGCCGAAGACCGAGAAGCGCTGCGGCAGCTCGACCGGCGCCGTCCCGGCAGCGATGTCGGCGCACGCGCTGTCGAGCAGCTCGGCCGGCGACGGCACGCCGATCGCGTCGTGCAGCTGCCGCCACAGCTCCGCCTGCCAGGTCAGGTCGTCCGGCAGCGGCGTGCCGTCGCCCTGCTCGTCGCGGCCGGCCCGCCAGTCGCGCAGCATCCCCGGCCGCGACCGGCCGTAGGCGGCGAACCGCTGCGCGAGGTTGCTAGCGACCGCGAACCGCCGGCCCTTGTCCCCGCTGCCGTCCAGCCCGAGGTGCACCGCCAGGCTGCGGCACCAGGCCTCGCTCGGGGCGCACCGGTCGACGACCTCCATCAGCTGCCACACCGAGCGCTCGGCCGACCAGCGCTCGACGCTGTCGGCGTATGACGGGTCGGCGGCGGCGACCGCCTCGTCGAGCAGCCGCAGGTGCGAAGGGAAGACGACGTTGGCGCACACGCCGTCCCCGTCAGCGGCGCCGAGCACGTGCGACAGCCGCTGGGCCAGCCAGCGCTCGACGCCCTTGGACGGTACGGCGACCACCTCGCGGGCGAACGGGTCGGCGAGGTCACCGGCGAGCAGCCCGCCGAGCGCGGCTACGAGCGGGTCCGCTCGTTCGCACCGGTGCACGTGCAGCACGCGGACGCCTCCGCCCTACGTCGACTCCGTCGCACCCGCGCCGGTCCCGCGGCGGGGTGCACCAACCCGCACACCGTACGGCGCGGGGCTGACAGAGCGGGCGGCGTATCGCTGGTGCCGACGGTCACGGGCGCCCGCGACCGCAGCGCTCGCGGATAAGGCGCGGCGCGCGATGAACCTTTCTTGCGTCACTGGTGTGATAGCCCCAGTGACGTAGGAAAGGGTGTCAGCACGCCGGTCAGTACCGCGAGCTGTAGTCGTGCTCGACGAGGCTGTGGACGTCGGAGTGCTTGTTGCCGTTGACCCAGTAGACCGCCCTGATCTTCGTCGTGAGCTGGACCCACTCGACCTCGCCCGACTCGTTGTCCGCGGTGACCATGATCCCGCTGGTACGAGCGGTGATCCGGTCGGCGTTGGGGGCGCATGTCGCGTTCCTGCCCACGGTCACGGTCACGGTGTTGTAGGTCGAGCTGTACGACGCGCTGACGCCAGGGTCGCCCTTGGACACCGAGCCACTGATGCTCCAGGAGTCGGAGCTGTGGATCCCGGTCATGTGCACCCGGATGGTCTGGTCCACGCAGAACTGGGCGTAGCTGCCGTTCTTGCGGACCTCGCTCATGAACGGGTAGGAGTCGCTGGGGTACCCGATGAGAGCACGGCGGTTCTCGTCGTTGTTGAACGTGTCGTCGTCGGTGCAGAAGCGAACGCGACCCGAGTGGTAGATCCAGGCGTTGCGGGAGCCGTAGCCGCTCCACGGGTCGTCCTTCGTCAGGTACCCGTCGGACTGCTTGAACCAGCCTTCCCCACAGTCATCCGCCGCGTACGCGGGTTGCGCCGGTACGAGGAACGTCGCCAGCAGCACACCGGCGGCGACACCGATCCGCGTGATTCGTCGAAGCATGAGACCTTGCCTCCCTGACGTTGGCAGCCTCGTCGGTCGTTCGGAGGCGGCCGCAACGTAACAGCGGGAATCCCGTTCTCGTCCTGTCCCGATGGCCAGCGAGTGCTGGCCGTTTCGTGAACCTTTCGAGTCCGGGCCAAGCCCCCGGACGGCGGCCGGAACGCGTAGATCGAACTGCCGGGCGCCGTACCGTGAAAATTTTGGAATGTCTGCCCTTGGTTGGAACCGCGGCGCTACAGTCGGACGGATGGCACAGCGAGCCCCGGAGCCTGCTATGACAGCCGTGACAGTCCCGCAGCAGCACTCGCCCGCCGCTCAGATGACCGGCGAGGACGTCCTCGTGTTCATCGCCCAGGGAACGGCGGGGACCGTCGGCGAGGAGTTCTTCGAGAGCCTCGTCGAGCACCTGGCGCGGGCGTTCGGCGCCGACGTCGGCTTCGTCGCCGAGGTCGTCCCCGACGACCCGCATCGGGCGCGCTTCCTCGCCTGCTGGGAAGGCGGCAAGCAGGCGCGCGAACCGCTCGAGTACGAGCTGGCGGGCACGCCGTGCGCCGAGGTCGCCGACTCGGAAGTCGTGTTCTACTCGCAAGGGGTCAGAGCCCGGTTCCCCGAGGACGAGATGGTTCAGGTGCTCGGGCTGGACAGCTACCTCGCAGTCGCCCTGCGCGGGTCGGACGGTGCGCACCTGGGTCAGCTGGGGGTGCTCGCCGCCGCTCCACTGGCGCCGGACGACCGCAGGGTCGCGGTGCTCCAGATCTTCGCCGCCCGCGCGGCGGCGGAGATCGAGCGACGCCACCGCGAGCGCGCCCTCCGCGAGAGTGAGGCGGCGCAGCGGGCGCTCGCCGAGGAGCAGGCGGCCCTGCGGCGGGTCGCCACCCTCGCGGCTGCCGACGCACCGACCCACGAGCTGCTCGACGCGGTCGTCTCCGAGGTCGGTCGGCTGACGGGTGCGGACATCACAACCCTGGTCCGGCTGCAGGGCGCGCAGCTCGAGATCCTCGCGGCCTGGAGCGACTCCCCGGCCGTCAGTGTCCCGGTCGGACTCGTCGTCGACCTGGACCGTGCGACGGTGACCAAGGACGCCGTGCTGACCGGTCTGCCGGCGCGGATCGACGACCTCGTCTCAGATCCCGACGGCCCGGCCAAGGTCGTCCGCGAGCTCGGGATCCGGTCCGCCGTGGCGACGCCGATCAAGGTCTGCGGCTCCACCTGGGGTGCGGTGACGGCGGCAAGGACGCGCGCCGAGTCCTTCCCACCAGCCGCCGAGCAGCGGCTCGGCGACTTCGCCGAGCTGGTCGCGCAGGCGATCGCGAACAGCCGGGCGCAGGAGGAGCTGGCGGCCTCCCGGGTCCGCATCGTCGAGGCCGGCGACGAGGCGCGGCGGCGGATCGAGCGCGACCTCCACGACGGTGCGCAGCAGCGTTTCCTCGCGGCGGCCGTCGCACTGCGGCTGGCCCGCGCTCGGGTCGCCGACGGCAAGGAGGATGCGCAGGGGCTGCTCGACCAGGTGCACGACGAGCTGCTGCTGGCCCTGGACGAGCTGCGCAAGCTCGCCCAGGGCATCCACCCGGCCGTCCTCACCGAGCGCGGGCTCGGCCCGGCCATCTCCGCGGTGGCGCGACGCAGCTCGATCCCGGTCACCGTCGTCGAGGTGCCGACTCAGCGGCTGCCGGCCGCGGTCGAGGTCGCCGGCTACTACGTCGTGGCCGAGGCCCTGACCAACGTCGCCAAGTACGCCGACGCCTCATCGGCGACCGTGCGCGCCGTCGAGTCGGACGGCGCGCTCCTGGTCGAGGTCTCCGACGACGGTGTCGGCGGCGCCGATCCGGAACACGGCTCCGGCATCCGCGGGCTGATCGACCGGCTCGACGCGCTCGGCGGCGGGCTGCAGGTGGACAGCCCGCCCGGCCGCGGGACGACGCTGGTGGCGACGATCCCCGTCACTTGAGCACGAGGGCCAGCAGCAGGATCGTGAAGATCACGCTCTGCACGCTGTGCACGGCGATGCCGACGAGTGCGCTGCGGTAGCGCCGGGTCGGGTAGGCGTAGAGGAACCCGCTGAGCACGTTCTTGTGCATCGACCACGGCACGTGCAGGTGGTAGAGGCCGAACAGAACGGCGTTGGCCGCCCAGTCCCAACGCCCGAACGCACCCTGCATGCGGGGCAGCAGCAGACCGCGGAACAGCAGCTCCTCGCCGAGCACCGTGTTGAAGACGAACATCGTCACGATGACCGCGAACCATCCCCAGTTCCCGGACAGGAAGCCCTGTCCGGCGTCGGAATCCAGGAACAGCCCGAGGTCGCGGCTGTCGGGCGAGGGGAACGACGGCAACATCTCCTTGGCCGCCACCGCAAGCACGAGCGGGACCATGATCAGCCAGACCCGGCCGCCACGCCGGCCACTGCGTGGATGCTCCGGAGCGCGCAGCCACAGCGCCTCTCTCAGCACCGACCACTGAAGCGAGCCCTGCTCGCGGCGGACGATCGCCAGCACGACGACGAACTGCCAGACCAGTCCCGCGGTCAGGCTGACGACCAAGGCGCGGATCAGCGCGGTCGGCCCGTCGAAGCGGTCCTCGACCAGCGGTGTCACCAGCCATGCCATGGCGGCCATCGGCAACGCGGCGAGCGCCCAGATGCCGACGACGGTCGCGGCGGTGTACTGCGGGATCTGCACCGGCGTACGCGTAGCTGTCGTTCGGTACTCGGTCGTGACCATCACGACCCCCTCCTCTGCGTCCTGGCGCCGGCGGTCCGGTGCCTCTCGTCGAACGTTAAGGACGACGCACCGGCGGGCCGATCGAGCAGGCCGCCGTTCCGCGGTGTGGCTGCCCTCCCGGGGTGATGGGTCCAGCCCCCGGTGGTCGGGCAACTTTCGCGGGCCGATCGGCGGCTGACCCGATCGGCACCGCCGGCCGGTCTGCCTAGCGTCGTCGGCGTCGCAGACCGCTTGGTACAGAAGGGCTTCCCGCCATGAAGCAGCAGCAGATCGTGAAGCGCCCCGCCAGCCGGCCCAGCGCCCCGATCGACCGGCGGACACCGTCCGGTCGGCTGCTGCCCTACTGAACCGGCGGGTCCGCAACGTCAACCACAGCCAGCCGACACCGGGTCGGCGACACCGACGCGAGGAACGGCCATGCACAGCACCACCCGCCGCCGCGGAGCGAAGACCAGCTCGACGTTCCCGGCGTACCCCCGCCAGCTCGACTCGTGGCAGCTGCACGCGCTCGTGCGGCTGCGCTGACCGCACGACCCGCAGCTCGGGCGCGGCGCACTCGACAGCCAGCCCGCCCGACCCCCCGACGGAGGATGAGATGAGAACCGCACGACACCACCGCACCACCCGCGTCCTGGTGGCAACCGCCGCAGCGGCCGCCGGCGTCAGCCTGGCGGCCTGCGGCGGCTCGGCTGACCAGCCGCGCGCAGCCGCGGCCCCGGCGGCGGCGACCACACCGGCGGCCGGCAGCGTCTACGTCGCGGTCGGGGCGTCCGAGACCGCCGGCTACGGCGCGGCCGACCCGGCGCGCGAGGCGTGGCCGACCGTCCTGCACCAGCAGTCGCTGCCGCGTGCCCGCTACGTCAACCTCGGCATCCCGGGGGCCACGGCGGCCGACGCGCTGGCCA
Source organism: Mycobacteriales bacterium (assembly GCA_035645255.1). Lineage (GTDB taxonomy): Bacteria > Actinomycetota > Actinomycetes > BP-191 > BP-191 > DASQMY01. Next base: position 16,675 of record DASQMY010000302.1, on the reverse strand, counting down.
AGGAGGTGCCCGCAGCGGTGGCCGCGGCGCCGACCGTGGTGACGGTGTGGCTCAACGTCAACGACCTGGTCCGCCAGGTCCCGCCGTCGGCGTACGAGTACACCCTCGGCCGGCTCGTCCACCAGCTCCGCCGCGGCGGGCAGACCAAGGTGCTCGTCGCAAACACGCCGCCGGTCGAGCGGATGCCGTCCTACCTGGCCTGCCGGCCGTCGCCGCCGGCCGGCGCGCCGCCCTGCCAGGCGCCGGTGCAGATGCCGCCGCCCGAGGTCATCAAGGCGGCGGTCCGCGACTACAACGCCGCGATCGCCCGCGTGGTGCGGGCCGAGGGCGCGGTGCTCGTCGACCTGCACACCGCTGGCCAGCGCGCCCACAAGGCCGGCGACGACGGCGAGCTCTTCGGCGCGGACGGGTTCCACCCCAGCACGCTCGGACACCGCGCGGTCGCCGACGCCTTCGCGGCGACGCTGCGCTCCACGGAAGGACGCTGACATGTGGCGAACGACGATCCGCGGGCTGGTCGCCCGGAGGCTGCGGCTCGCGCTGACTGGCGTCGCCGTCGTACTCGGGGTGGCGTTCGTCTCGGGCACCCTGGTGCTGACCGACACGATCAGCCACACGTTCGACTCGCTGTACGCGAAGGCCGGCGCCGGCACCGACCTGTCCATCCGCACCAAGGCGCCGTTCACCGGTCTGACCGCTGACCGTGCGGCCGTGCCGGCCGGCGTCCTCGCGACCGTGGCCGGCGTGCCGGGTGTCGACCGCGCAGCCGGGACCGTCGTCGGGTTCGCACAGGTGATCGGTGCGGACGGCAACGTCGTCGGCGGCAACGGCGCCACGGTCGGTGCGGCCTGGCTGCCCGACGGCTTCTCGCCGCTCGACGTCAAGTCCGGACGACCACCCGCCGCGGCGGGTGAGGTCGTGCTCGATGCGGCGACCGCGAAGCGGACGGGGTTCGGCGTCGGATCGCGAGTCAGGCTGCTGCTGCAAGGGCCGCCGGAGGAGTTCGCGGTCGTCGGCGTTGCGGGCCTCGGCCCGGTCGACGGCGTCGGCACCGGGACGTTCGTGGCGTTCGAGCCGGCCACCGCGCACCGCGTGCTGGGCCGCCCCGGCCGCTTCGACTCGATCGAGGTGCAGGCCGCGCCGGGGACGGGCCTGGACGCCCTCCAGGCGCGGATCGCCGCGGCGCTGCCGCGCGATCTCGAGGTGGTCACCGGCACGCAGGTGTCCGACGAGAGCGCGAAGAAGGTCAAGGACTCGCTGCGGTTCCTGCCTACCGCGCTGCTGTCGTTCGCCGGCATCGCGCTGTTCGTCGGGGCGTTCATGATCGCCAACACCTTCAGCGTCCTCGTCGCGCAGCGGTCCCGCGAGCTCGCGCTGCTGCGCAGCGTCGGGGCCAGCCGGCGCCAGGTGCGGACGTCGGTCGTCGCCGAGGCCGCCGTCACCGGTCTCGTCGCGTCGGTCGTCGGCACCGGGCTCGGCGTCCTCGTCGCGGTCGGGCTGCACGGACTGCTCGACCGGTTCGGGCTCGAGCTGCCCGGGTCGACCCCGCAGCTGCGGGTCCGTCCCGCGGTCGTCTCCGTCGCGGTCGGCACGATCGTCACGACGGTCTCCGCGCTGCTGCCTGCGGTGCGGGCGAGCCGGGTCGCACCGATGGAGGCGCTGCGGACCGCGGAGCCTGGCTCGACGCCGCCGCGGCGGGTGCGCGTGATCGCCGCTGTCCTCGTGGGCACGGTCGGCGCGGCGCTGCTGGTGAGCGGGCTGACCGCCGGCGAGGCGTCCGCCTACAGCACCGTCGCGTTCGGCACGCTGGTCTCGCTGGTCGCCCTCGCGCTGGCCGCGCCGGCCATCGCCGGCCCGCTCGCCCGCGTCATCGGCTGGCCGCTGGCGCTCGCCGGCGGCGTCCCCGGCCGGCTGGGCCGGGGCAACGCGATGCGCAACCCGCGCCGTACCGCGGCGACGGCCGCGTCGCTGACGATCTGCCTCGGGCTGGTGTCCTTCCTGACCGTCTTCGCAGGGTCCGCGCGCGCGTCGCTGCACCGGGTGCTCGATGAGGGGCAGCGGGCCGACTACCTGGTGTACTCCGCCAACGGCACGGGCTTCTCCCCCGAGCTCGCCGCGTCGCTCCGCCGCCGTCCGGAGGCGCAGCACGTCGTCGGCTTCCGGCGCGGTCAGTTCCTGCTCGGCGACGTGCGGCGCGACGTGATGGCCGCCGACCCGGCGGGATTGTCCGCTGTACTCGAGCTGGACGTCCGGGCCGGGTCCGCTGCGCAGCTGGCCGACGGCGGCGTGGCGGTGCACACCGACGTCGCGGCCGAGCACGGCTGGCGGGTCGGCGACCTGATCACGATGAAGTTCGCGCGCAGCGGCGAGCAGCGGGTGCAGATCGACGCGCTGTTCGCGGAGAAGCGCGTCCTCGGCGCCAGCTACCTCATCGCGATGCGCGACTTCGAGCGCAGCTTCTCGGAGCAGCTCGACCAGCTGGTGCTGGTGGGCGCGGCGCCCGGCGTCGACGCGGCCGAGCTGCGCCACGCAGTCGAGCATGCCGTCGCGGCCTACCCAGGGGTCGAGGCCAAGACCGGCCCCGAGGCCAAGCGCGACCAGACGCGGCAGATCGACAAGCTGCTCGGGCTGGTCGGGGCGCTCCTCGCGCTCGCGATCGTGATCGCCGTACTCGGCATCGTCAACACCTTGGCGCTCTCGGTGTACGAGCGGACGCGCGAGATCGGTCTCGTCCGGGCGGTCGGGCTGTCCCGGCGGCAGCTGCGCTCGACGGTGCGGGTGGAGTCCGTGATCATCGCGGCGCTCGGCGCGGTGCTCGGTGTCGCAGTCGGTGCCGGCTTCGGCGCCGCGATGATCACGGTCCTGCGGACGAAGGGCATGACGGACCTGTCGCTGCCCGTCGACCGGCTCGGGATCGAGATGGCGGCCGCGGTCCTCGCCGGTGTCCTCGCGGCCGCCTGGCCGGCCCGCCGCGCCGCCCGGCTCGACGTGCTCGAGGCGATCGGCTACGAGTAGCCGGTCGGCGCCGACGATCAGATTGGGCGTCGATCGGATCGCGCTGGCGGTCCGATCGGCGCCCGACCTGATCCAGCGCGAGCCACTCGACCGCAGCTGCCTGGGCTGCGGCCGTGCTCAGCCGGTCCAGCCGCCCTGCCGAAGCGCGGCGACGAGCTGGCGGGCGCACCGGGTACGCCGCCGGCGCAGCGCCTGCGCCGAGAACCGCAGGTTCGCCCGCCACTGCCCGGCGACGCTCACCTCGTTGTGCCGGTCAAGATCTGCCTGCCACTGGCTGTCCTCGCGATGGGCCGCGCCGTCGACCTCCGCCCAAACGCCGTACGCCGGCCACGTCGCGTCCAGCCGCCGGACCCCGCCGGCCAGCAGCCGGGTCTGCAGGTGCGGCATCGGCGCGCCGCACTCGCGGACCAGCTGCACGAAGTCGAGCTCGAGCACGGAGTGCGCGCCGTTCTCGATGTCGTCGAGCGCGACCACCAGGCTCGCCTCGCGCGGGACGGGTCCGACCCGGCGTAGCACGTCCCGCAGATCGCCCGCCCGGACCAGCCCCTGCTGTACGGCGGCGGCGAGCGGACCGCGCGCGTCGTCCTGGCGCCGCGCCGCCCGCGCCATCTCGACGACCGCACGCGGGAGCCGCATCCGCGGCGGCTCGTGGACCGGGTGGATGTCGTCGCACTCGTCCGGCGGGCAGCGCGCCCGGTGCACGCGGACGAACGAGCGCGACTGCACCGACGACGAGTGCGGCACGGTCACGTGGACGAGCTCGTCGGCGTACCGCTGCAGTCCGTCGAGCGTCGCGCTCGTGTGGTGGCTCAGCGCGGCGCGCGACCCGGCGTGCAGCACGGCCGCCCAGCGCTCCTGCTCGGTCGTCAGCGGCCCGTTGTGGGTCACGACGACGAGTGGGAGCGGGCGCTGCCACCGACCACCCGGGCGCGTCAGCGCTGGAGCCGCCCCTTGCCGACGTGCTGCGCCGCCTGCCGACTGGATAGCACGTCGCACTGCTTCTCGAGGAGCTCATCGAGAGTCACCACTCGATAGTGGTCCCAGCCGCCGCATGGCAACGGCCGGGTCCTGCGTTCTGTGGACAACTCCGGCTGCCGCCGCCGCGCCGTTCCCTGCCGCCGCCGCTCCACGGCTGCTGTATCACGACGGCTGACCGCGTCGGGCCAAGACGCGGACGCGGTGCGCCGAACGTGCCTACGATTGCCGCATGCCGCTGAGGGTCGTGTTCGCCGACGACAACTACCTGGTCCGCGAGGGCCTGTCCGCGCTGCTCGGCGAGACCGACGACATCGAGCTGGTGGAGACCGTCGCCGACCCGGCCTCGCTGCTCAAGGCGGTCGCGGAACACAAGCCGGACGCCGTCCTGACCGACATCCGGATGCCGCCCAACTTCACCAATGAGGGCATCGACGCGGCCAAGCAGATCCGCGCTCAGCACCCCGACGTGGGGGTCGTCGTCCTCTCGCAGTACGTCGAGGAGGACTACGCCTACCAGCTGCTCTCCGACGGTGTCGCCGGTCTCGGCTACCTGCTCAAGGAGCGGGTCTCCCAGGTGGACGAGCTGGTGCGCGCCCTGCAGGAGGTCGCCCGCGGCGGCTCGGCGCTCGACCCCAAGGTCGTCGAGGGCCTGATGGCCCGCAAGTCGACCGACGAGCGGTCGCCGCTGCTCGGGCTCACCGACCGCGAGCGCGAGGTGCTCGAGCAGATGGCGGCCGGCCGCAACAACGCGACGATCGCCAAGACGCTGTTCATGAGCGACCGGGCGGTGGAGAAGCACATCGGATCGGTGTTCCAGAAGCTCGACCTGATCGAGGAGGGCGAGGTCAACCGGCGGGTCATGGCCGTGCTGCGCTTCCTCGAGGCAACGGGCCCGCGACGCTAGCCGGGCCGGACCGGGACACGAGAGCGGGGCGCCGCCCGATCGGACGACGCCCCGCAGCCGGAGCAACCAGAGCTAGTCCGTGACCACCGCCCTCAGTACGTCGACGCGTGCCGCCGAGCGGGCCGGGCCGACCGCCGCCAGTACGCCGGCGAGGGCGGCCGCGATGACGTAGAAGGTGATCTGGCCGCCCGGCACGGCCACCTCGGTGATGCCGTCGCCCTTGAGCGACTGCGACAGCGCCACGCCGAACCCGGTCCCGAGGCCCGCCCCCACCAGCGCCCCGATCAGCGAGATCACGACCGACTCCCAGCGGACCATCGTCCGGACCTGGCCGCGGGTCATGCCGACCGCCCGCAGCAGGCCGAGCTCGCGGGTCCGTTCGAAGACCGACAGCGCCAGCGTGTTGACGATGCCGAGCAGCGCGATCACGACCGCGAGCAGCAGCATCACAGTCACGAAAGCCATCACCTGGTTGACCATCCCGCCGACCTGCTTCTCGTAGCCCGCCCGGTCGAGCACCTGCGCGTCCGGGTGCCCGGCGAGAGCGGCCGCGATCCGGTCCTGCACGTCGCCGACCGATGCGCCCTTGTCCACCAGGACCAGCGCGTTGGCGTCCAGCCGGGCGGGGTCGTTCGCCTCGTGCGTGGCGCGGCTGATGACGTAGCTGCCGTTGAGGAAGCCGGATCCGGCGAAGACCCCGCTGATCCGCAGCGACTGAGTGCCGCTGGTCGGGAACTCCATCTGCACGGTGTCGCCGACCGTCCAGCCCTTCTCCGTCGCCTTCTCGTCGGATACCAGCACGCCGTCCGACCCGAGCCGGCTCGCCGAACCAGCGATCATCTCGAGGTTGAGCGCCGACTCGATCGTCGCCGGGTCCACCGAGGAGTACGTCGTGGCGGCACCGCCGATCCGCGCCGTTCCCCAGCTGGTCGGCGAGACGACCGACACGCCGGGCACGTCGGCCACGATCTTGCTGACCTCGGAGCTGAAGCCGGCGCCCTGCGCGCTGGCCGGCGTCAGGAAGAGCTCGGCGTTCGTCGACTCGCCGAGGATCGTCCCGAAGGACGCCTTCAGCGACGAGCCGAAGACTCCCATCGTCACGACCAGCGCCAGGCCGATCATCAGCGCAGCGGCGGTGGACGCGGTACGCCGGGGGTTGCGCATGGCGTTCTGGCGAGCCAGCTCACCCGGGAACCCCCGCCAGCGCAGCGGAGCACCGATCGCCGAGGCAAGCGGGCGGGCGGCCAGCGGCGCGAGCGTGATCACGCCGATCATCACGGTCAGGATGCCGATCGGCACAAGCGTCGTGCCGCCGTCGCCGTACAGGCCGTTGAGGATGGCCGCGAGTCCGAGCGCGGCGATCACCGCTCCGATCGCCGCCCGACGCTTGGACGGAGTGCGGGCACCCGGCGTGGCGTCACGCAGCGCCTCGATCGGCAGCACCTTCATCGCCCGGCGAGCCGGGACGAACGCCGCCGCCACGGTCACCGCGACACCGACGACGAGCGAGAGCCACACCGTCCGCGGCTGCACCTGCAGCGACGTGCTGGGCAGGCTCAGCCCGAGCGCGCCCATCAGCGCGGTCAGGCCGGTGGCCACGCCGGCGCCCAGCCCGATGCCGAGCACGGAGGCAGCCACGCCGAGCACTGTCGCCTCCAGCAGCAGGGACCGCCGTACCTGACGCCGGGTCGCGCCGATCGACCGCAGCAGCGCGATCTCCCGCGCCCGCTGCGTGACGATCATCGTGAAGGTGTTCCAGATGATGAACGAGCCGACGAAGAGCGAGATGCCGGCGAAGACCCCGAACATGATGTTCAGGAACATGAAGTTCTTCGTGATCGAGTCGGACGCCTCCTTGGCCACCGTTGCTCCGGTGACGGCCTCCACCCCGTCCGGGACGACGGCGCTGAGCCGCTCGGCCAGCACGACGTCGTCGACGCCGTCGGCGCCGCGCACCTGGATCTCGTTGAAGACGCCGGGTGCACCGAGCACCTGCTGTGCGGTCGCGGTGTCGAAGTGCGCCGCAGTGGTCCCGCCGAGGTCGGTCTCGTCGCCGTAGCCGACCGTGCCGACGACGGTGAACTCGCGGGCCGGACCGCTGAACATGATCTTGATCGTGGACCCGAGGGCGATGTCGCCCTTGTCGGCCGACGTCGCGTCGATTGCGACCTCACTCGGACCTGTCGGCGCGCGCCCGGTCCGCACGTGCACGTCGCCGCGCAGCGCTTCGTCGCTGGGCATGCTGTAGCCCATGGTCGGCGCGCCACCCTCAGCGAGCACCGCACGGCCGGCGGTGTCGGTCAGCAGCGCGTAGCCGCTGACCGAGCCCTCCGCCGCAGCGACACCCTCGACCTTCCGGACGCGGTCGAGCACGGACGCCTCGATCGGCCGGCGGGCGGGCGCTACGCCGCTGGTCTGGCTGTACGCCGCCTCCTGGCGGACGACGGCGTCCGTGCCTGCCGTGACCTTGCCGAACAGCTGGTTGAACGCCAGCTTCATCGTGTCGGTCAGCATGAGCGTGCCGGCGAGGAAAGCCACGCCGAGCGCGATCGACACGGTGGTGAGCACCAGCCGCAGCCGGTGCGTCAGCATCCCTCTCAGTGATGCGGTGAGCATGACGTCAGGCCCCCAGGCTCTTCATGTAGTCGAAGACGGACTCGGCGGTCGGGTCGTGCATCTCGTCGACGATCCGGCCGTCGGCGAGGAACAGCACGCGGTCGGCGTAGCTCGCCGCGACCGGGTCGTGCGTGACCATGACGATGGTCTGGCCCATCTCGCGGACCGCCTGGCGCAGGAAGCCGAGCAGGTCGGCGCTGGACCGGGAGTCGAGCGCACCGGTCGGCTCGTCGGCGAAGACGATGCGCGGCCGGGAGGCGAGTGCACGGGCGGCGGCGACCCGCTGCTGCTGACCGCCGGACAGCTGCGCCGGCCGGTGTGACAGCCGGCCGGTGAGGCCGACGGTCTCGACCAGCGTGCGCACCCAGAACTCGTCGGGCTTGCGGCCGGCGATGCGGATCGGCAGCTCGATGTTCTCGGCCGCCGTCAGCGTCGGGAGCAGGTTGAACGCCTGGAAGATGAACCCGATCTGGTCGCGGCGCAGCAGGGTGAGCTGCTTGTCCTTGAGCGAGCTGATCTCGGTCTCGCCGAGGTAGATCTGCCCGGACGACGGCCGGTCCAGACCCGCCAGCAGGTGCAGCAGCGTCGACTTGCCCGAGCCGGACGGCCCCATGATCGCGGTGAACCGGCCGGTCTCGATCGACACGTCGACGGCGTCCAGAGCCACAACGGCCGCCGGGCCCTCGCCGTACTTCTTGCTGAGCTCGACGCCACGGACGGCGGTGCCGGCCGAGACGGTCGTGGTGGTCGTGCTGGTCATGTCGTTCTCCTATTGACGGAGGTACGCCGCCGTCGTGGCGGCTCCGCTCCAGCACACCCGGTACGCCGACCGGGGACGAGCGGGCTGGGCGCACGACGCGACGTGACTGGCCGCTCGGCGGCGGTGCGGGCAGGCGTGCGGCTGACCCCACCCCGGACTTCGGCCAATCACCTGACCGGGTGGGATCGGCGCAGGCAGAATTTCCGGTATGGGTGTCATCCCGGCCGACCTGCGGATGCGCTGGCGCTCGCGCAGCGAGCGGCGCGCTCTCGTGATCGTCGTCGGCGGCCTGGTGGTCTTCGTGGTCGCGGTCTACGTCGCGGTGGTGCTCGGAGGCGGCGCGCTGACCGGGCAGACCCGCTCGCCGGACGCCGGCCTGTCGATCCTCGCCACCGCCGTGGTCGCGCTGCTGTTCGACCGCGTGCAGGCGTGGCTCAACGCGCTGGCCACCCGCGTGGCGCGCGGGGGGCGGTCGTCGCCGTACGACGCACTGTCCCGGTTCTCGAGCAGCGTGAGCGGCGCGTACGCCGCCGAGGAGCTGCCCGCCCGGATGGCGATGGTGCTCGCGGAGGGCACGGGTGCCGCGCGGGCGGAGGTGTGGCTCAGCGTCTCGGGCGCGCTCAAGCTCGCCGCGACCTGGCCGCCGAGCGCTCCAGCGGCTTCAACGCCGCCGGAGGCGTCGGGCAAGGCCGGGCAGGTCGGCGACGGCCGGTGGGTGCAACCGGTCACCAACCGCGGCGAGCTGCTCGGCGTACTGCGGCTGCAGGAGCGCGCCGGTCAGCCGCTCACCCCGGTCGAGGAGCAGCTGTTCGCCGGTCTGGCCGGCCAGGCCGCGATCGCCCTGCGCGGCGCGCGGCTGCGCGCGGAGCTCGCCGGGCAGGTGGCGGAGCTCTCGGCGCGGGCGGTCGATCTGCGCGCGTCGCGCGAGCGGCTCGTCGACACCCAGGACGACGAGCGGCGGCGGCTCGAGCGCGACATCCACGACGGCGCCCAGCAGCACCTCGTCGCGCTGGCGGTCAACCTCCGGCTGGCCGAGACGCTCGCCGCCCGGTCACCGCAGCGGGCGGCGGACGTGCTCATCGGCCAGGTCACCGCCGCGCGCCAGGCGATCGACACGCTGACCGAGCTCTCCCGCGGGATCTACCCACGGCTCCTCGCCGACGACGGCCTGCCCGCCGCGCTCTCGGCCGCGGCAGCCGCGAGCCCGGTGCCGGTGCGGCTCTCCGCGCAGACCACCGGCCGCTACGCGCCGTCCATCGAAGCGGCGCTGTACTTCTGCACGCTCGAGGCACTGCAGAACGTCGCGAAGCACGCCGACGCCCGCCGCGTCCACGTGACGCTGCGCGAGCGCGGCGAACTGGTCGAGGTGCTCGTCGAGGACGACGGCCGCGGACTCGGCGAGGACGCCGTCGTCGAGGGGACCGGTCTGGCCAGCATGCGCGATCGGCTCGACGCCGTCGGCGGGCGGCTGTACGTCGCACCCGCCCCGACCGGTGGCGTCGCCGTACGCGGCCTGGTGCCGGCGCAGCGCGCCAGCCGGGTGGTCGCATGAGCCGCTCTCCGCGGGTCGCCGTCCTGGCGTGGGGGTCGTTCGCCGCGACGATGGTCCTGCTCGCGCTGCACGGATACTTCTTCGCGGCGAGCGGCCTCCCGTGGACGCTGCCGACTGGGCTGAACTCGTTCCCGACGGTAGCGGTCGGTACAGCGGTCGGCGCCGCCATCGGCGCGCTGGTCGCCACGCGGCACCCGAGCAACCCGGTCGGCTGGCTGTTCTGCGCCGGCATGCTGGGTACGGCGCTCGGCCTGGCCGCCGACGCCTACGTCACGGCGGTCCACCGATTCGACTACGTGGGCTGGACGTGGCTGAACGAGCCGATGGTCGTCGCCAGCGCCACGTTCGGCGCGGTCTGGGCGTTCTCGCTGATCGGCGCGGTGCTGCTGCTGTTCCCCAACGGCCGGCTGGAGTCGCGGGGCGGGCGGCTGATCGCCCGGCTGCTCCCGGTCCCGGTGGCGGTGACGACCATCGCCCTGATCTACCTCGCCGTCAGCCGGGACATCGACCTCAGCCAGCCGGACCCCGACCTCGGGCCTGGGGTCGGCATCCCCGTCGTCGGCTCGTGGGCGCTGCTTGCGTTGCTGCTCGTCGCGGTGGCGATATCGCTGGTACGACGGCTGCGCGCTGCCACCGGACTGCTGCACCAGCAGCTCCGCTGCGTCGCCACCGCGTCGGTCTTCCTGGTCACCTCGCTGGTCGTCGCGCTCGTCGTGCAGGCCGCCACCGGCGCCGACCGGAGCTCGGTGCTCTTCGAGGTGGCGCTGTTCCTGTCGTTCGCGGGAGTTCCCGTCGCGGCCGGCATCGCCGTGCTGCGCTACCGGCTCTACGACATCGACGTCGTGATCAGCCGCGCCATCATGCTCGGCGTCCTGCTCGTCTTCGTCACCACCGGGTACGTCGGCGCGGTCGTCGCGATCGGCGCGCTGCTCGGCGACCGGGCGCACGCGCCGTTCTGGCCGTCCTGGCTGGCGACCGCGACCGTCGCCCTCGCGTTCCAGCCGCTGCGCCGCCGGGTGGGGCGCCTGGCCGACCGGCTGCTCTACGGGCGTCGCGCGGCGCCGTACGAGGCGCTGGCCGATCTCACCCGGCGGCTCGGCGACAGCCCCGACACCGACGAGGTGCTGCCAGAGATCGCCCACGCCGCAGCCGTCGCGGTCGGCGCGCGGTCGGCCGTCGTCCGGCTCGTCGTGCTGGGCGGTGACGACGTCGTCGCCTCGTGGCCGGCGGACTCTGCTGCGCCGAGCGGCGAGGTGGCGACCGTCGACGTCGTCGAGCGGGACGAGCGACTGGGCAGCATCGCGGTGCACCTCCCGCCCGGCCGCCGGCTGCGGCCGGCGGAGCAGGCGCTGCTCGCCGACCTCGCCAACCAGTCGGCCATGGCGATGCGCAACGCGCAGCTCACGGCCGAGCTCGCCGAGCGGGTCGCCGAGCTGGACGCGACGACCGCTGAGCTGCGCGAGTCGCGGCGCCGGCTGGTCGACGCGCGCGACGCCGAGCAGTCCCGGCTGGAGGCGGCGATCCGGCGCGACGTGCTCGAGCACGTCGCCGCGCTCCCCGAGCTCATCGAGCGGACCGCGCACCGGCTGGCGGCGACGGTCGACCAGCCGGACGCTGCCCGTCCGCCGATCGGTCCGCTGGCCGACGCGGTCGACGTCGCGCTGGCGCAGCTGCGAGTCGTCACGCGCGGGGTGTTCCCGACGCAGCTGGCGCGCTCCGGCGTGGTGCCGGCACTCAGCGCGCAGGTCGGGCGGCTGCGCGGCGCGACGCTCCGGGTCGAGGGCGACCTCGCGGCGGAACGCTTCGCACCACGCATAGAGGCGGCCGTCTACTTCTGCGTCGCGGAGCTGGCCGGTCAGCTCGCCGCACCGGTGTCGGCCGTGCTGTCCAACGACGGCGGGACGCTGCGCGCCGTGGTGACCGGTGCTGGGTCGCCCGGCGCGGTCGTCGCCAACCTGCGCGACCGGATCGACTCCGTCGGCGGCACGATCGAGGTTCGGTACGTCGACCGCGCGACGGTCGTCGAGGTGGCCGTGCCGGTGAGCGTGCGGGTCGCCGAGCAGCGGCAGCCGATGGCCGCCGGGGCTCAGCTGCCCGGCTGAGTCTTCGCCGAGCGCCACATGTCGAGGAGGGACTGCGACCCGAACGCCGCCTTGCTGATGTAGCCGGACGCGCCGGAGCCGGCGACGTCGATGTCGCTCTCGTCGTAGGTGGACAGCAGCACGATGACCGGTCGACCGTCAGCGCGCAGGCGCCGGGACGCCTCCACGCCGTCGATGCCGGGGAGGTTGACGTCCATCAGCACCAGGTCGGGCGTCAGCTCGGCTGCGAGCTCGAGCGACTGCTCCCCGGACTCGGCCTCGCCGACGATGACGAAGCCGTCCGTCTCGTCGACGACAGCAGCCATCGCACGGCGGAACGCCTCCTGGTCGTCGACGATCACCACGCGGACGTCGGTCAAGTCACACCTCCTGGTCACTGATCGTCGTACATCGACCGCTCGGCGAGGAAGTGGGCGGACCGCCGCGGGGAAGTGCGGCCAACCACCTGGCGCGATGCGGACGGCCCGACTGCCGCCCGCGAGCCCTCGCTCCATCGTTGTCGGCATGACTACGACATCCGTTGACACCGGTCCCCTGACCACCGGCTCGGCGCCCGTCCAGGACCCCCCGAGCCCCGACCGCGCACCGTTCCGCCGTCGGGCCGTTCTCCCGCTCGTCGGCATCCTCGGCGGCTTCCTCAGCACCGCCGGCCTGGCCGGCGTCGGCGACGCGCCGGACCCGCACGACACCGCCGCCCAGATGGCGGCGCACTTCCTGGAGCACCGGGACGCCGTCCTTGCTTCGGCACCGCTCGGCTATCTCGGCGCCACCGGCATCGCGGCGTTCAGCTTCGGGTTGGCGCGCCGTCTCTACCGCGCGGGCCGACGCTCACCGGCGGTGCTCGTCGCCGCCGGTGGGGCCGGCGTCGCGATGTACATGTTCGCCATCCATGTCGTCTACACCACGCTCGCCTTCCAGATCGCCGGCACGTCAGCCGAGGCGACGAAGTCGCTCTTCATGCTGACGATCATGGCGACGCCGGCGTACGGCTTCGCGACGGCCGTCATGGTCGGCGCAACGGCGTGGGGGATGCGCGGCACCGGCATCCTGCCCCGCTGGCTGCTGCGGGGATCCGCCGCGGGTGCCTTCATCGCCGTCCTCTCGTTCTTCGGCTTGGCGGAGTCGGACTTCTGGTACCCGGACAACCAGCAGCAGTTCGTCGCCAACGTGGCGCTGCTCTTCATCGACATCTCTGCCATCACCCTGCTCGTGCGTGCCGCCCGGCGGCGTGACCATCGAAAGGACTCGCTGTGAAGCTCCACCTCACCCGCCGTGCCGCCGCCAGGATCGTCCTGGCACTCGGCGCAGCCGGCCTCTTGATCCCAAGCACCCCCGCCGCCGCCGTGACGACCCGGGCGCCTGGCACGCCGGTCGCTGTCGCCCGGACCGGTGACGGCTTCATCACCGTCGACGGCCGCGGGGCGGTCATCCACCGCTTCACCATGGACGCCAATCACATCTCGCTCGACGGCGACGTCGTGGCGATCTCCACGATGACAGGCTTCGGTGACGGCTCGCTGGAGCAGGTCATCGGGATGGACGCGCGCACCGGCCGCGAGCTGTACCGCGTGCCGGACGCGTTCGCGCCGACGCTGGTCGACGGCGGCCGCAAGGTGGCGTTCCTGTCTGACCGCTGGGGCCGCCGGGACATGCAAGGCAACTCGGTGTGGCTGCGCGACGCGGACGGCACCGTCCGCAAGCTCGTGCAGTTCTCCAACGGTCCGGACCTGCCGGGCGTCGACAACGGCATGCAGGGCGACGGCACCGTGCTCAGCCTCGCGCTCGACCGCACCGGCTCGCGGCTTCTGGTCACCGAGGGGAACGACGTCGACCTGTTCATCTACGACATCTGGAGCGTCGACGTCGCAACCGGCGACGCCCTGCGGCTGACAACCGGTCTGAAGTCGCGCTTCCCGTCGCTGAGCGCCGACGGCAAGACCGCGGCGTACTTCCGGGAGACCGAGCTGTGCGGCGGCGAGGGCGCGGGCTACCGCACGGGCACCATCCGGACGGTCGGCACCGACGGCAGCCGGCCGAAGGTGATCCTCCGCGGCACCTGCGACGTGATCTACACCGACCCGCACTGGGTGTCACCGACCGCGCTCGCGGTCGCGCGGCTGACCCGCACCGCGGACGGCGGCTACACCCCCGACCTGGTGCGGATCAACGTCGCGAGCAAGCGGATGGTCGTACTTGCGAAGGGGATCAACTACCTGAACGCCAGCGCCTCGGGCCACCGGGCGGTCTACGGCACCAACGACCGGGACGGCTTCACCATCCTCGACACCGTCAGCGGGCGCCGCGTCGACGTCGGCGAGGGCTTCCTGCCGCGGCTGTCCGGAGATCACCGGTGGTAGCCCAGGTACGCCGCGCCACCGGCGTGCGCTTCGCGCCGCTCGGCGCGGTGTGCCTGCAGGCGATGCTCGACGGCGATCTGCCGGCGGCCTCGACCATCGCCGGAGCCGCCCTCCCGCCGTTCTTCCTCGAGGAGGGCTGGCTGTGGCGGATCCGGCTGGAGCAGCTGGGACGCGACCCGTCGGCCGCTCCCTGGCTGGTGCGGGCGGTCGTACTCGACCCGGGCGGTGAGGTCATCGGTCACGGCGGCTTCCACGGGCCACCCGACGCGGACGGTTTCGTCGAGGTCGCCTACACGGTGATCCCGCACCGGCGCGGCCAGGGTCACGCGCACGAGATCCTGCGCGCGCTCCTCGACGAGGTCGCGGACCGGCCGGACGTCGTCGGCGTACGAGCGTCGGTCAGCCCCGGCAACGCGGCGTCGCTGGCGACGGTCCGGCGCGCGGGCTTCGTGCAGACCGGGGAACAGTGGGATCAGGACGACGGGCTCGAGCTCATCTTCACCAAGCAGTCCGAGAGGGGACAGAGATGACACGACACCAGATCGTCGAAGTGCAGGCGTCGTCGACGGCGTCGCCGGAGGAGGTGTGGCGGTTGCTGGAGGACGTGACGACCTGGCCCGCCTGGGCGCGGTTCGACGAGGCGGCGTACGAGCGCACCGGATCGCCCGCGCCGCACGGCGTCGGCGCGGTCCGCAAGATGCGCGCCGGACCGCTGCACGCGCGCGACACGGTCGTGCAGTTCGATCCGCCGCGGCAGCTGTCCTACACCTACGTCGGGTCGCTGCCCGTCGACGACTACCGCGCGGACGTCACCCTGGTGCCGCACGCCGGCGGGACGCGGATCACCTGGCACGCCGAGTTCGTCGCCAGGCGGCCGTTGACCGGGCGACTGATGCACGCGGTGATCACCAAGGTCCTCGACGACGTCGCCACCCGGCTCTCCCGCGCCGCGGCGTCCCGGCCTGCCGTTCAGGAGATGGCCGACGCTGAGGACTAGCCCGTCTTCACCCGTTGAGTGTCAGGTCGCGTACTCCCAGGTCGTGGGGCGGATCGGCGTACCGCCGGTGAGGTTGTGGCCGCCGATGTCCCGCGAGTCGACATGCACGACCTTGTGGCTGGAACGCCGGAAGCCCAGCCCGGCGAACAGCTTCGCCTCCCGCCGCTGCTCGACCGTGACCAGCGCCTCGATGTCGGTGGCCGCCCCGAACATGTGCTGGCTCGACTTCGCGCCGCCGGCCGCCTTGTTGCGGCCCTTGCACCGGCAGCCGGAGATGATGGTGATCGACTGGCCGACCTGCGCGCGGTAGGCCTCGAGCCGGCGCACGTGGCCGCGCTTCTGCCAGATCCGCTGGCAGTCGGGGAAAGCGCCCTCGCACTTGCAGCGGAACTCCCAGTAGGAGAAGTGCGCGCTCATCGTCGGCTTCCCGGCGCGGTGCCGGGCGTAGGACTTGGCCAGCGCTGCGCTGGTCAGCGGGCCGAACCTCCCGTCCGGCTGCAGGGCGGGGCCGAGGTTCCACCCGAGCTGGAAGCCCTCGACGGCCGCGGGGAAGTTGCGGCCCGCGTTGTCGAACCCGATCGCCTTGAGCATCGCCTTCGCCTGCTGCGTCGACATCGTCTCTGGCATCAGCGTCCTCCTCGCACGGACGACTCGTCGGTGAGGTCGATCTCGGAGGGCTCCGTGATGTCCGAGTCGTCGAACCCGACTGGGTCGACGTCGTCGACGTCGACGTCCCTGATCAGATCGTCGAGCTCGTCGTCCCCAGGGAGGTCCTCGTCCGCGTCGGCCGGTGGCGCCGGCGCAACGACCTCGGCTGCGTCGTCGTCCAGCGCGACCATGTTGTCCGGATGCTCCGCGCCGAGGTCGGCGCCACTGACGACCTGCTCCTCCTCGTCCGCGGTGATGGTGCGCAGCTTCGGTGAGTCCACCGGAGCTTCGGCGGCGGTCACTGATGACGTCTTCGTCTCAGTCATGGTGTCCTCGTCGGGCGTCTGACGAACAGCGGAACGGCCCAAGCGTAGAACCGGACGAACGGCGACGTCGACGGTCGGTCGGGGCGGTGGCGGGCCCGCGCTGAGGTGGATCAGGTTGGGCGTGGATCGGATCGCCATGGCGCTCCGATCGGCGCCCGACCTGATAGCAAAGCGCCAACCGGACCGCCGTACGACGACGAGTCCAGCCAGGAACCGGACATGCCGGGACACCTCACCACCGAGTCGACGCGATGACGCGCATTCCCCTGTTTCGGCGCGGCGTCTCTGGTAATTCATACGTGGGAACTTGCGTGCCTATCTCGCGTTCCTGGCAGTTACCGCCGAGGCTCGGGAGGGCAACATGGTTGAGGTCCAGCGGATGTGGCGAATTGGCGGTTCCAACAACGCCGTAGCAGAGAT
>DASQMY010000301.1:0-6904 GCA_035645255.1 Mycobacteriales bacterium | reverse complement strand
TGGCGTTGTAAGCCGTCGGGTTCTTCGCGTCGCTGGCGGGCATGGCGGGCGCCTACTTCGTGGAGCGCAACGGCGAGGCGCGCCGGACACTGGCCGGGATGACCGAGCTCGCGGCCGCACCACGTGCGTCGACGAACGCGTCCGAGGAGCCGGTCACCCCGGCTGAGCGGACGCGTCCGGGGAAAGCTCCGGGTAGTCGGCAGGCGTGACGGGACCACCGGACAGCGATCCGTCGCCGCGGAGGACGTCAACCGGCTCGCCGTCCACAGTGAACTCCACGGCGTCGATGCCGGGCAGATCGACGAGGGTGTACACGATCTGCGCGAGAGCAACGGTCTGAACCCGGCTCGGCAGCTCGGAGACGCGTTCCCCTAGGTCGACCGTGACGACGCCCGGTTGCGGAGCCGGCGCTACAGCCAGCGGAACATCCGACGCGTTGGTTCCGATCTCGGCGTCCTGCTCTTCCTGCGTCGGGCCGATGACCAGCTGACTCAGCGCCTGCGCCGCGTCGGGTGCGCCGTCGACCCGACGCTCGACCGCGACGAGCCGGTCGTCACGGACGAAGAACACCGACAGCGACCCACCGGCCGCCTTCTCGCTCGTTCCGGTGGCCGGCGCCGACGACAGCAGCCCGAACGGGACCGATTCGTCGTTGATCCGGTTGGCCGACGGCTCCGTCGGGATCCCGCAGCCGCAGGTGAGGAGGACCGCGATTGCTGCGGCTGTTCGCAAGACGGCGCTCACGGGTCACCGACCGGAAGCCGGACCACGAAACGGGCGCCGCCGCCCGCGCGGTCCTCCACCCATACCGCGCCGTCGTGCATGCGAACGTGCTCCGCGACCAGGGACAGGCCCAGTCCCGCGCCGCCGTTGTCAGCGCTGCGCGAACCGAGCCCGCGGGCGAAGCGATCGAAGATCCGCTCGCGATGCGCCGGCGGGACGCCCGGTCCGGCGTCGTCCACCTCCAGCCGGACGTGGTCGCCGTCGCGGACGACGCCGACGCGGACGGCGCCGCCGCCGTACTGCTCCGCGTTGTCGACCAGGTTGCGGACAACCCGTTGGAGCCGCCGTTTGTCGCCGACCACGGTGGTGCCGTCCCCGGCATCGGAGAGATCCAGAGTGAGCCGTTCGAGCTCGTGTGGCGCCAGCGAATGCAGCACGAGCGCGTCGAGAGTGATCGGTGCCATGTCTGCGTCCGTCACTCCCGCGTCGTGCCGGGAGATCTCGAGCAGGTCCTCGACGAGGACCTGGAACCTGGTGACCTCGGCTCCCAGCAGGTCGAGCGCCCGCTGCGACCGAGGCGAGAGCTCAGCGCGCCGCGACTCAAGCACGCTCAACGACGTAGCGAGCGTCGTCAGCGGCGAGCGGAGCTCGTGTGAGACGTCGGAGGCAAATCGCGCGTCGCGGGTGATGCGCCGCTCGAGTGCGGTCGCCATCGTGTTGAACGACGACGCGACGAGGCCGAGCTCGCCCTCGGCGTCAGGCAGCCTGGTCTCCAGCCGCCCACCAGCGATGCCGGCAGCCGCTCTGGCGATGTCATCCAGCGGCTGCAGCACCCGGCCGCTCACCCAGTGGCCGATCCCGGCTCCACCGATGACCGCCACCAGTGCCGCCGCGAGCAGCGAGCCGGCCAGCACGCGCAGAGTGCGGTCGAGCTCGTCCAGCGTGAAGACCTCGAAGTACTGCGCCTGCGCCTGCGCAACGGGCACGCCGACGGTGAACCGTGGACCGGCTGACGTCCGGTAGCGCCGGCTCGCCGCCGAGCCGCCCTCGACGACCGCCCGGATGTCGGCGGGCAGCACCTCGGCGGCGTCCCGGAGTGTCGTGCCGTACCAGGCGTCCCCGAACCGCACGAACGACTCCGAGTCCGCCGCCGTCGCGAGCGATTCGAGAACCGGCGCGACCTCTACGCGGCCCTGCTGGAGCCGGTCACGAACGAAGCCGGCGTTGACGAACGCCTGACGCTTGGCGCTGCTCTCGCGCTGACGCAGCAGGTACGTCCGCGCCAGCTCGTAGGTGATCGTCGACAGCAGCGTTGCGACGAGCAGCGCGCCGAATGCGAACGCGACCGTCACCCGCCGGCGCAGGCCGACGGGCAACAACCGGCCCCTCACGCGGGCTGCACCTTGTAGCCGAGCCCGCGAACGGTGAGGACCGTGGCCGGGTTGGCCGGGTCGTGCTCGATCTTCGTGCGCAGCCGGCGGACGTGCACGTCGACCAGGCGCCCGTCGCCGAAGTACCCGTAGCCCCACACCCGCTCCAGCAGCACCTCGCGGCTGAACACCCGCCCCGGCGCAGCGGCCATCTCGGCGAGCAGCTGGAACTCCGTGCGGGTCAGGTGCACCGGCGTACCGCGGACGAGGACGACCCCCTCGTCGGCGCGCACCTCGACGTCGCCCGCGACGAGCGCGGCCGGCTGCGTCTCGCTTCCCACCATCCGTGACCGGCGCAGCAGCGCGCGGATCCGCGCGGCGATCTCCTTGACCACGAAGGGTTTGGTCACGTAGTCGTCGGCACCCGCCTCGAGTGCCGCGACGACGTCGTACGTGTCGGTCCGGGCGCTGACTACCACGATGTGCGTGTCACTGGCCTGGCGAAGCCGGCGAACGCACTCGAACCCGTCCATGCCGGGCAGCATCAGATCAACGAGGACGACGTCCGCATGGTCGCGCTCGAACATCGCCACGGCTTCCTCGCCGGTTGCGGCGGCCCGCGTCGTGTAGCCCTCGTCCTCGAATGCCAGCACCAGTGACGTCCGGATCCGGTCGTCGTCGTCAACAACGAGCAGCGTCAGCGCCATCGCGGCCCATGCTAGGCGGTGACCCTCGACATCGCGACGGGCTGGTCGTCGCGGGACATCGAAGCGAGCAGCAGCTGCTGGCCGAGTCGGGAGACCCGGAACCCGAGGCCGTCCGGCAGCTGCGCGGACAACCGGCGACAGGCCGTGATCGCCAGCAGGGCCTCCAACGACGCGCCGGTGATCCCGTGGAGGTCGATCTCGACACGCGCGGCACCCGACGACGCCGCTACGGCGGCCGTGCGGAGCAGCGCGCGAGCCGCGTCAGCGTCGAACTCGCCTGCAACGACGATCACCAGGGTCGAGGGACCGGTCGAGCTGACGGTGAGGACGTGCTTCGTCATGCCGCCTCCTTGAGGTGAGGCTCAATCGTGCGGGACCGACACTGCGGTGCCCTTGCCACCGTGTTGCGGTCTCGTGACGGTTCATTTGTCACACAACCGAAAACTCCTGCACGACCTGTTCGTCATGTCGACGGGGGACTGTGGGGTCGAGCCGAGGAACCGATCACGGATGGGGCGAGATGACTGTGCGCACGATGCTGGCGATGGAGACGATCACGACGGATGACCGTGCTCTCGTCCGCGTCGATGGGGAGATCGACCTGAGCACTGCAGCCCAGCTCCGCGACCTGCTCGTCGAGCTCTCCGAACGCGGGATCAACAGCGTCGACATCGACTTGAGCGGTGTGCAGTTCATGGACTCGACCGGGATCGCAGTCCTCGTCGCTGCACTGCGGCGGTGCAAGCACGGTGGCGGGCAGCTGTTGCTGCTCGAGCCGTCGGCCTCGGTGACCAGGCTGCTGCACGCCACCCGGCTCAGCCGCGTCTTCCAGATCGGGGCGTGAGCGCGGCCCGCGTATCAGCCCCGACGTCGTCGCCTCCTCCTCGTCAGCAGCGTCCCGTAGTGGCGGCGCCGACGAGGAGGGGACATGACGCAGCACTTCGACTCCGTACGCCGTCTGTACATCGACGAGGGACCCGACGGCCACAGCCAGGTCGTGCGGCCCGCCGACAACAACCGGCGTACCGCCGCGCAGCTCCCGCAGCAGGCCGCCGCCGAGTTCCTGTCCGAGCACGCTGATGTTCTGCGCGTCCGGCCCGAGTGGCTCACCGGCAACTCGTTGGCGACCGGTGTGCCCGAGGTCCCCGAGACGGCGGACGGCGGGATCGAGCTGCGGTTCAGCGACGAGAAGTCTCAGTTCGACAGCACGACGGTCGCCTATCAGCAGACCTGGCGCGGCCTGCCGGTCTGGCGGGCGGGCGTCGCCGTGACGCTGCGCACGGAGCCGGCCCGGGTCGCCGGCGTCACCAACACCAGCTTCGCGGAGATCGACGTCGACCTCCCGAGTTCGATGGAGCCGGTGACAGCTCTCACCGGTGACCGCGGACTGCTCACGCGCGCTCTCGGCACCCGCTTCACCGGGGGCGCCCTCCCGAGTCGCGCAAAGGCACGCGAGTCCGGCGAGCGGTCCAGGCGGGTCGAGATCGTCACCGACCAGCTCGTCGTCTACCGCTACGACGCCGAGCGGCGGCTGAGCGACGAACGACCGAGGACGGACCCGCAGATCGGGGTCGCCGACGCTGCCCACCACAGTCACGGGGTCCCGTTCCCGTTCCAGATCCCCGCCGCGCCGGACGTCGCCGACGGGACGTTCCGCGTCGCCCGCGAGGTCGTCTTCCGGATCGTGACCCCACCGCTCGGCGTCGTGACGTGGCTGGCGATCATCGACGTCGAGACCGGCGAGCTGCTCTACCTGCGACCCTTCGTCGCGGACGTCAACGGACTGGTGTTCGCGCGTGACCCGCTGACCGCGGGTGGCACGGCGGGCCCGGCATCCACGGCCGCCACGCTCAACCCGTTCCGCAGCTCGGTCACCCTCGTCGGCCTGACCCCGCCGGCCGCCGGCGCCGACCAGGCGCTCAGCGGCGACCGCGTCCGCGTCAGCGACTTCGAGCTGGCGACTGCCGCGCCGCCCACCCGGCCGGCGGGCACCAACTTCGACTACGACGCGCGCACCAACGACTTCGCGGCCGTCAACGCCTACCACCACAACGACGCGTTCTTCCGCATCGTGCAGGACCTCGGCTTCGCGATCGCCTCGTTCTTCAACGGCACGACGTTCCCGGTGCCGGTCGACCACCGCGGCCGGTTCGGTAGCGCGGACGGTCTGGAGATCAATGCATCGTGCTCCGGCAACGGCACCGGCGGAATCGCCAACGTGGACTACGAGCTGGCCGACCTCGGCGACACCACGAACCCGATCGGCCTCGCCAACGACTGGCGCGTGGTTCTGCACGAGCTGGGCGGCCACGGGATCCTCTACGACCACGTCAACTCGGCGAACTTCGGGTTCTGCCACTCCGCGGGCGACAGCTTCGCCTGCATCCTCAACGACCCGGACAGCCAGGCGGCGGACCGGTTCCTCACGTTCCCTTGGGTCGCGGGCGTGATCGGCCGCCGGCACGACCGCGCCGTCGGTGGCGGGTGGGCGTGGGGCGGCACCAACGACGACCGCGGCTACGGCAGCGAGTCGATCCTGGCCACCAGCCACTTCCGGATCTACCGCAGCCTCGGCGGCGACTCCACCAGCGTGCAGGCCCGTCGGTACGCCGCGCGCGTGGCGGCGTACCTGATGCTCCGGGCGGTGTCGACGCTGACGCCGGCCACGAACCCGACCGACGTCACCGGCTGGGTCAACGCGCTGCTCGCCGCGGACGCCGGCGACTGGACGACCGAAGGGCTGGCCGGCGGCGCCTACGGCAAGGTGATCCGCTGGGCGTTCGAGAAGCAGGGCGTCTACCAGGCGCCCGGGGCGCCGACGCCGGTGACCAGGGAGGGCCGGCCGCCCGCGCAGGACGTCTACATCGACGACGGGCGGCACGGCGAGTACCAGTACCAGCCGGTGCACTGGAACAACCAGAACGTCTGGAACCGCAGGTACGCCGACGACGGGACGGTGCACGAGGACCCCTGGCTCGGCCGGGTCAACTACGCCTACACCCGGGTCCGCAACCGCGGCACCCAGACGGCGACGGGCGTCATCGTGAAGGCCTACCGCACCGACCCGGGTGCCGGCCTGGTCTGGCCCGACAACTGGCAGGCGATGACGACGGCACAGCTGACCGCACCGGACATCCCGCCCGGCGGCGAGGTCGTCGTCGGCCCGTTCTCGTGGACGCCGGCAACCGCCGATCACGAGTGCCTGCTGATGATCGCGTCGTCCGCCGGCGACCCCAGCAACGTCAGCGCCTTCACCGCCGGAGAGTCGATCGCCGAGTGGCGGCTCGTCCCCCACGACAACAACATCGGTCAGCGCAACGTGCATCCCGTGCCCGCCGCCGCCGGTGCCGCCGGCATCGTCGGCGTGCTCGACGGCCGGGCGTTCACCGTGCACAACCCGTTCGACCGGCGGACGAGGATCGTCATCGACGTCGACCTGCCGAGCGTGCTCGCCGAGAAGGGCTGGGCGGTCGAGCTCAGCAACCCCGGCGGTCGCGGGTTCAGCCTCGCGCCCGGTGAGGCGAAGCAGGTGCGGCTGTCGGTGACTCGCGGCGGTGAGGTCACCGCGGACGAGGTGGCGAGCAGCGCGCGGCGCGACGTTACCGTGTACGTCCGCGGCGAAGGGATCCTGCTGGGCGGCATGACCTACCGGCTGGACCCCGAGCGCAGTGAGCCGATGCCGCAGGACCACGACGAGCACTCGACCGAGTGCGGGTGCGGCTCCGAGTCGTGCAACGCGGCCGCTCGCGGTCTGCTGCGCTGCCTCGACCTGCCGGCCGGGGGCGTCTCGAAAGTGCGGCTGCGCAGGGTCGGCGTCGACATCGAGATGGGCGGCGACTGCTGAGCGATGGCTAGAGTCGACCGGTGAGCTTCAACGTATCCGCCGATGCTTACGCGCGTTTCATGGGGCGCTTCTCAGAGCCGCTCGCCGTGGAGTTCGCCGACTGGGCGGGAGTGCAGCCCGGTCAGCGGGTCCTCGACGTCGGCTGCGGACCAGGCGCGCTGACCGCCGTTCTGGTCGACCGGCTGGGCGCCGGCGCCGTGTCCGCGGTCGACCCGTCCCCGCCGTTCGTCGCGGCGGTGCGCGATCGCTTCCCCGACGTC
>DASQMY010000300.1:0-8764 GCA_035645255.1 Mycobacteriales bacterium | reverse complement strand
GACCAGTTGGCGAGCTTCTCGACCGAGGTGAGCAGGATGCCGCTCGGCAGCTTCTCCTCTAGTCCCATTCCAGGCCTCCCCGGCGCCAGACGTAGGCGTAGGCGACGAAGACGGTCCCGATGAACAGCAGCATCTCGACGAACAGGAAGACCGTCGCCCCACCCTCCTGGCCGAAGGCGACCGCCCACGGGTAGAGGAAGATGATCTCGATGTCGAAGATGATGAAGAGCATCGCGGTCAGGTAGAACTTGATCGGCATCCGGGCGCCCTGTGCCGGCGCGGTCGTCTCGATGCCCGACTCGTAGGGCGCGGACTTGGCCTTGTTGAACCGGCGCGGTCCGATCAGCGGCCCGATGAAGACCGACACCACCGCGAACGCCGCGGCCAGCGTGAAGAGGATGAGGATCGGCACGTAGAGCTTGAGCACGGTCTTGCCTCCTCGTCGATGCCGGCGTGACGGTCAGGCCCGACGGGCCCGGCCCAATCTAACGGCGCAGGTAGCGCGCCCAAAATCCTCAGGACGTGGTCTCCGTCACCCCTTCCGGCCGCCGGTCTCGGCCGCGGAGCGGCGGTGCGTCAGGCAGCTGGAGCGATCTTCGCCATCCCGTTGATGATCCGGTCCATCGCGTCGCCGCCACGGGGGTCCGTGAGGTTGGCGAGGAGCTTGAGCGTGAACTTCATGAGCAGCGGCCGCGGCAGGCCGTACCGCGTCGCGACCTTCATCACGGTCGGGTTGCCGATGGCGTGCACGAAGACCCGGCCGAGCGTGTAGTAGCCGCCGTACCGGGCCTTGAGCTCGGCCGGGTAGGTGTGCAGCAGCCGCTCGTCGCCGCGCGCCAGCGCCTGCACCGCGATCTCGGCGGCCAGCTGGCCGGTCTCCATCGCGTAGGCGATGCCCTCGCCGTTGAACGGGTTGACCGCCCCGGCCGCATCGCCGACCAGCAGCACGCCGCGGGTGTAGGCCGGCTGCCGGTTGAACCCCATCGGCAGCGCGCTGCCGCGGATCGGCGTCGTCGCCTCCGCCTCGGTGAAGCCCCAGCCCCACTCCGGCGGCATCCCGGCGACCCATGCGTCGAGCATCTTGCGGTAGTCGGTGGTGCCGAACGCCGTGCTGGTGTTGAGCAGTCCGCAGCCGACGTTGACCGTGCCGTCGCCCATCCCGAAGATCCACCCGTAGCCCGGCAGCAGCCGGTCGCCCTCGCGCAGCTCGAGGTGGCTCTCCAGCCACTCGTCGTCGTGCCGCGGGCTCGTGTAGTAGCGGCGGACGGCGACACCCATCGGGCGGTCGTCGCGCTTCTTGATCCCCATGGTCAGTGCGAGCCGGGCGGAGTTGCCGTCGGCGGCGACCACCAGCGGCGCGCGGAACGTGATGTCGTCACCGGTGTGGCGCTCGCGACTGCGCCTGGTGCCGTCGTCGGGCGGGATGCGGCGGGCGGTCACCCCGACGACCCGGCCGTCGTCGTTCAGGATCGGCCCGGTCACCTCCGTGAGCTCCTGCAGCCGGGCGCCGGCCTTCTGCGCGGTGCGGGCGAGCAGCTCGTCGAAGTCGAGCCGCTGGCGGACCAGGCCGTAGTCCGGGTAGCTGGCGAGGTCCGGCCAGGCGAGCTCCATGACGACGCCGCCGCCGCGGATGCGCAGGCCCTTGTTGTGCAGCCAGCCGGCCTCCGCGCTGGTGTCGATCCCCATCTGGATCAGCTGCTTGGTCGCGCGGGGCGTCAGCCCGTCGCCGCAGACCTTCTCGCGCGGGAACGCCGCCTTCTCCAGCAGCAGCACGTCGAGCCCTGCCTGCGCGAGGTAGAACGCCGTCGCGGAGCCGCCAGGACCGGCTCCGACGACGATCACGTCGGCGTCGCGAGGCGTCGCGGACAGCGCGTCGGAGGTCGTCACGGCCGGCCTACTTCCTCGGGGACTCGCACTTGTGAACGGATTCACGAGCCGGTGAGGAGTGTACGGCCGGCGTCGGCTGCGGCGCCAACGGGCGGCGTCCCGGGTGAAGTCTTGGGTGAGCAGGTGTGGTCGCAGAGCCGCTCCACTCACCCAGGACTTCACCCAAGACTGCCGCGGCGGGTCAGGATCTGACCGCCCGGTGTACGGCGACGATGCCGCCGGTCAGGTTGCGCCACTGCACCCGCTGCCAGCCGGCCGCGCCGATGAGGTGCGCCAGCGGCTCCTGCGCCGGCCAGGCCCGGATCGACTCCGCGAGGTAGACGTAGGCGTCCGGGTTGCTGGACACCGCGCGGGCGACGGGCGGCAGCGCGCGCATCAGGTAGTTGACGTAGACCGCGCGGAACGGCGCCCATGTCGGATGGCTGAACTCGCATACCACCAGCCGCCCGCCCGGCTTGGTGACCCGGAGCAGCGCGGTCAGCCCGGCCGTCGTGTCGTGCAGGTTGCGCAGCCCGAACGAGATGGTGACCGCGTCGAACGACGCGTCGGCGAACGGCAGCCGCAGCCCGTCGCCCGCGACGAACGGCAGGTCCGGTCGGCGACGCCGCCCCTCGCGCAGCATCCCGAGGCTGAAGTCGCAGGCGACGACGGTGCCGCCGCCCGCTGCGATCGCCGCCGACGACGTGCCGGTGCCCGCGGCCAGGTCGAGTGCCCGCTCCCCCGGCTGCAGCTCGACGGTGTCCGCCACGACCCTGCGCCAGCCGCGGTCCATGCCGAGCGACAGCACTGCGTTGGTGCGGTCGTAACGCGCTGCGACATCGTCGAACATCGCCGCGACCTCGCCCGGCTGCTTGTCCAGCTCCGCCCGGCTCATCGCAGGCGCCGCGTCATGGTCAGTGCCGCCGGTGGACGATGCGGCCGCCGAGCACCGTGGCGACGCAGTGCCCGGCACCTGCGGACACGAGCGCTTCGAAGGGGTCGCCGTCGACCGGCACATCGAACGCCGCGAGATCGGCGCGGGCGCCGGGCTCGAGCCGGCCGACGTCGGCGAGGCCCATAGCGGCCGCGCCACCGACGGTCGCGACCTCGACCAGCCGCCGGGACAGGCCCTCGTACGGCGCGCCCTGCTTCTCGGCGAGGTCGCGCAGCGCGCGCAGCTCCTCGAGCAGGTCGAGCGACGGCGACGAGGCGAGCGAGTCGGTGCCGACACCGAGGGCGTTGCCCTCGGCGAGGTAGTCGGCCACCGGGGCGTCGCCGGCGCTCAGGATGGCGTTCGAACGCGGGCACAGCGCGACGGCGGAGCCGCGGGAACGGAGCAGGGCGCGGTCGGCGGCGTCGACGTGGACGCCGTGCGCGACGTGGACGTCGGGTCCGAGCAGCCCGAGCGAGTCGACGTACTGCGCGGGGGTGAGGCCGCAGCCGACGCCGCGGAGCTCCAGCTCGAGGGTGAAGCCGGCCGGCTGCGGGCCGAACGGCCCACCTCCAGTGCGGACGAACTCGCCCTCGGCCGCGCTCTCCGCGACGTGGACGTGCAGCCGCAGACCGCGTTCGCGGGCGAGGGCCCCGAGCCGGCGCAGCACCTCGGTGCCGAGCGTGAACGGCGCGTGCGGGCTGATCCCGAGGGTGCGCCCCGCCGGTGCCGCCGCCAGGTGCCCCAACAGGGTGTCGAGGGCGGCCGGCCAGCGGCCCTCGTCGACGCCGACCATCTCGATGTAGGAGATGCCCGCCAGGCCGGCCGCCGCGACCGCGGCCAGCGCGGGTCCGTGCGTGACGATGTCGGCGACGGACGTCGTGCCGGTGGAGAGCAGCTGGTGCACGCCGCGGCGCGAGCTCTCCAGCCACATCGCGGCGGTGAACGTGGCGCGCCGCGCCGTCACCTCGCGGATCCACTCCGCGAACGGCTTGGCGCTGTCTGCCATGTCGGCGAAGTCGGTGTACTCGATGTGCGCGTGCGCGTTGACCAGGCCCGGCAGCAGGACGCCCGGCCAGTCGCGGACCTTCGCGTCGCCGTACGCCGAGAGCAGGTCGGCGCGCCGCCCGACGGCCCTGATCCGGTCACCGGCGATCGCGACGGCGCCGTCTATGACCGGCTGGGCGGTGATCGGCAGGACGACCGGTGCGCAGTGCAGCACCGACACGCGCCGGCCGGTCGGGGCGGCCGCCGTCACGCGGGCTGGATCTGCAACGCGGTCGACGCGAAGTGCGACGGGATGTACTCCTGCGGGTCGTCGGCCGGGTCGGCGTGCACCGCGAGGATCTCGTAGAGCGTGTTGCGCTGTGCGGGGATCCGGTCCGCGGCGCGGATCAACCGGATGATCTCGAGCCGGTTGGACCGGTGCCTGGCGCCGGCCATCGAGACGACGTTCTCCTCGAGCATGATCGAGCCGAGGTCGTCGGCGCCCATGTGCAGCGTGAGCTGGCCGACCTCCTTGCCGACGGTCAGCCACGAGCCCTGCAGGTGGTTGATGTTGTCGAAGAACAGCCGCGCGGTGGCGATCATCCGCAGGTACTCGATGACCGACGCCTGCGTGTGGCCCTTGAGGTGGTTGTTCTCCGCCTGGTAGGTCCACGGGATGAAGCTGCGGAAGCCGCCGGTGCGGTCCTGCACGTCGCGGATCATCCGCAGGTGCTCGATCCGCTCGGCGTTGGTCTCGCCGGTGCCCATCATGAACGTCGCGGTCGACTCGACGCCCAGCCCGTGCGCGGTCTCCATCACCTCGAGCCACGTCTCGCCCGACTCCTTCAGCGGCGCGATCGCCGTCCGGGCCCGGGCGACGAGGATCTCGGCGCCCGCTCCGGCGAAGCTGTCGAGGCCGGCGGCCTTGAGCCGGCGGATCACCTCGGCGTGGTCGAGCCCGGACACGCGGCCGATGTGGACGACCTCGCTGGCCCCCAGGGAGTGCAGCGCGAGCTGCGGGAACGCCCGCTTGACCGTCGCGAACAGCTCCTCGTAGTAGTCGATCCCGAAGTCGGGGTTGTGGCCGCCCTGGAACATGACCTGCGTCGCGCCGAGGTCGACCGCCTCCTGGCAGCGGCGCAGGATCTCGTCCATCTCGCGGATCCAGCCCTCGGCGTGGCCCGGAGCGCGGTAGAACGCGCAGAACTTGCAGGCCGTCGTACAGACGTTGGTGTAATTGATGTTTCGGTCGATCAGGTAGGTCGCGTAGCCCTCGGGATAGCGGCGTCGGCGTACGGCGTCGGCGGCGCGGCCGAGCGCGTGGAAGTCGGCGCCGACGTAGATCTCGAGCGCCTCGTCCGGCGAGATGCGGCCGCCGTCGGCGGCGCGGTCGAGGATGCTCTGCAGGCTAGGCACGGTGACCCCTCGCGATGGACTACGTCGGGTCATTCTCGCACCGCGCGGGGCGTCCGCCCGCACCGGGCAGGGTTCAGGACCAGCCGTGGTCGGAGCGGAGCGCCGCGGCGACCTGGTCGAAGCGCGCCCGGTCGAGCACCGCACCCTCCCGCCGTATCCCGTCCTCGGCGAGCTCGATCACCCGGTCGAGGCGCACCCAGCTCGCCCGGCCTTCGCGATCCCACGCCCCGGAGCCGATGGCCAGCCAGTTGCTCTCGTCGGCGCGGTCGTCCTGGCTGGACAGCATCAGGCCATAGAGGGTCGCGCCGTCGCGGCCGATCACCAGCAGCGGCCGGTCCTTGCCCCGGCTCGGGTCGTCCTCGTAGGCGACCCAGGTCCACACGATCTCGCCGGCGTCGGCGCGGCCGTCGAGGTCGGGGGCGTAGGACAGCGACCTACCGGCCGGGTCGACAGGCGCAGTGCGGGCCGGGTGGCCGGCGGACGGCTCGGGGTCGGGACGCCGGCCGGCACGCGGCGACGGGCGGGACCCGCGGTCGGCCCGCCGGGCTGCCTCCTTCGCCAGGCCGCGCACGACCTCGAGGGCACGGAGTCGCCACCTGCTCGCCATGGTTGCCGACCATAGCGGCGGGGAGATCGACCGCGCCCGCCCGTTGCCCCGGCAGCGGCGCGGTGCCGAGCACGTGCGCGGCGATCGTCGACGCTCGGCGTAGCGATCATCGTCCCAGGGTCGCGGCGATGATCAAGTGGGTGCGATCGCAAACGGCGATCACGCTCTCGAGTTGATCACTGGATCGCACACACATGATCGTCATCGTGCGCAGAGTCGGGGACGCACCCCGTGGACGGCTCGACGCCGTACCGCGAGCTGCGTCAGCGGGCGCGCTGGTGGTTGAGGATCTCGTCGACCTGCCGGGTCTGCTCCGGCGTGTGCTGGCGGATCAGGGCGTCGATCTGGATCCGGTCGGCCGGCGTGAAGTAGTCGACCCGGTCGCGGGTGGCGCGACGACCGTGCGGCCGGCGGGCCGCCATGACTCGGCCGGTGACCCGGCTGAGCGTCCTTGCGGGGGTGCGCATTGCTGTTCCTCTGCTCGGTGTCGTGGACGGTGCCGGTGGCACCGCTTCCACCAGGGTAAAGGCGCAGGTGGCGGCCAGGATTCCGGCGCGGAGGCGAAGGTGCGCAAGGTCACACCGCCACCTGCGACCGCGGCCGTGCGGCCGTGCGCCAGCCCGCCGTGGATCGGGTGGAGCAGGTGGAGCGGGGCGAACGAAGCGGGTGGCAGGCGGTCAGACGGCGGCGAAGTGCATCTCGCCCAGCGCAGGGACATCGCCCCGCGCGGTGAGCCGGCGGGCGAACTCGCGCAGCCCGGCCAGCTGCCGGTCGCCGAGCCGGAAGTCGAGCGTGGTGAAGTAGCCGGCCAGCGTCGCCGCGTCGAACGGCTCCCAGCGGGCCGCCTGCTCGGCCACCTCGGCCACCCGCTCCAACGACAGGTCCAGCGACCGGCGGAACGCCGAATGGACGTCCTTGACCAGCCCCGGCTCGGCCTCGGCGAACTCGCGCCGGGCAGCCCACACGGCGAAGACCATCGGCAGCCCGGTCCAGTCCCGCCACATCGCGCCGAGGTCGTGCACCTCCAGTCCGAGCCGCGGTGCGTCGTACGTCGCCCGGAGCGCCGCGTCGCCGATCAGCACCGCCGCGTCCGCCTCCAGCAGCATCGCGGTCAGGTCGGGCGGGCAGGTGAAGTACGACGGGTGTACGCCGTACCGCTCCTCGAGCAGCAGCTGCGCGAGCCGGACGCTGGTCCGGCTGGTCGACCCCAGCGCGACCCGGCCCGCGTCGAGCTCGGCGAGGGGCCGCTGCGACACCAGGTTGACACTCAGGACCGGCCCGTCGGAGCCGACCGCCAGCCCGGGCAGGACGACCAGCTCGTCGACGTGCCGCAGGTACTCCACGAGGCTGACCGGGCCGATGTCGAGGTCGCCGCGGATCAGCGCCTCGCCGAGCCGGTCGGGGGTGTCCTTGTGCAGGGCGACGTCGAGCAGCGCACCGGAGTGCGCGAGCCCCCAGTAGAGCGGCAGGCAGTTGAGGAACTGGATGTGCCCCACCCGCGGCCGGTCCGCCGACGCCGCTGTCGACACTGCCGTCACGCCCAGATCGGCTGGGGGGTGTCCCGGCGGTGCGGGTCGGGTCCGGCGTACTCCTTGATGACCTCGTAGCGCGTGTTGCGCTCGACCGGCCGGAAGCCGCTGTCGCGGATGGCGGCGAGCAGGTCCTCGCGGGTCATCTTGTCCGGCGTACCGAAGTGGTCGGCGTCGTGGGTGATCTTGTACTCGACGACCGAGCCGTCGAGGTCATCGGCGCCGTAGCTCAGCGACAGCTGCGCTGTGGTCAGGCCGTGCATCACCCAGAAGTTCTTGACGTGCGGGACGTTGTCGAACAGCAGCCGCGACACGGCGAAGGTCTTGAGCGCCTCCAGGCCGGTCGACATCGGGATGTGCTGCAGCCGGTTGCGCGGGTCGCCGGACGCGTCGTGCTGGAAGCGCAGCGGGATGAAGACCACGAAGCCGCCGGTCTCGTCCTGCAGCTCGCGCAGCCGGAGCACGTGGTCGACGCGGTGGCGCGGCTCCTCGATGTGGCCGTAGAGCATCGTGCACGGCGTCTTCAGGCCCTTGGCGTGCGCGATGCGATGGATCCGCGACCAGTCCTCCCAGTGCGTCTTGTGGTCGACGATCTGCCGGCGTACCTCCCAGTCGAAGATCTCCGCGCCGCCGCCGGTCAGTGACTCCAGGCCCGCGTCGATCAGCTCGTCGAGGACTTCCTCGGCCGGCATACCGGAGATCTCCTCGAAGAAGTGGATCTCCGTCGCGGTGAACGCCTTGAGGGCGACGGACGGCAGCGCCGCCTTCAGCTCGCGCAGCACCCGCGGGTAGTAGCGCCACGGCAGCGTGGGGTGCAGGCCGTTGACGATGTGCAGCTCGGTCAGCTGCTCGGCCTCCATCGTCTTGGCGAGGCGGACCGCCTCCTCCACCCGCATCGTGTAGGCGTCCTTCTCCCCCGGCTTGCGCTGGAACGAGCAGTAGGCGCACGACGCGGTGCAGACGTTGGTCAGGTTGAGGTGCCGGTTGATGTTGAACATCACCCGGTCGCCGTTGAGCTTCGTCCGCACGTGGTGGGCGAGCGAGCCGAGCCAGGCCATGTCGTCGCTGGCGTAGAGCGCCACGCCGTCGTCGTACGAGAGCCGTTCGCCGGCGAGGACCTTGTCCTCGAGCTCGCGCATCCGGCCGGCGTCGATGGTCACGCCCGTCTCCTTGTGATCGTTTTCACGAAGTCGCGCACTGACGATACGCCGGTCGGCGCACCACCGCCGCCACGCGCCGTACGCCGGGTGGTCCTGATCCCCAGTGGCCGGAAGCACGAAGGACAGGTGTGGGGTCTTTCGCCCCCGCCGTCACTTTCTGCCGGGCGCCTCGTTGTCCAAGCAACGGAGCCGACAATGGAGGATCGACAATGGAGCAGCGGGATCGCTTGATGACGCCGGGCGAGGTGGCGACGCTGTTCCGCGTCGA
>DASQMY010000299.1:0-2515 GCA_035645255.1 Mycobacteriales bacterium | reverse complement strand
CCACGGCCCTGCCGCCTGCAGCTTGAGCAGGCCGCGGTAGCCCTGGGTCGCCTCCTCGAGCTCGTCGAGGTCGCGGCGGAGCAGGTCGACCGCCCGCCGGTGCTCCGCGCCGGGCCGGTCCACGACCAGCCAGCCGGCCGGCTGCAGGTCGACGTAGAGGTCGGCCAGCAGCGCCGCCGTTCGCCCGATCATGTCCGCGCCCGGACCGCGGGCGGGCAGCTCGGCGAGGTGCAGCAGGTCGGGCAGCTCGCCGGCGACGACCCGGGCCGTCTCGCGCGGGTCGTCGCCGGGCATCGAGCCGATCCCGGTCGCGGCGCCGACCGGCCACGGCAGCGGGTCGCGCGCGGCTGGCTCGGGCATGCGCCGCAGCCTAGATCAGCCGACAGCCGCCACAGCCATCGACTCGGCTCGGAGCAGCCCGCGCGCTCAGCGGCCCGTGGACTCGACGGTGGCGGCGCCGATGACGCGGGTGCCGTCGTAGAGGACGACCGCCTGGCCGGCGGCGACGCCGCGCAGCGGCTCGTCGAGCGAGACGTGGACCTGGTCGCCGGCCGGCGTCGCGACCGCCGGTACCGGCTCGCCGTGCGCGCGGACTTGCGCCAGGCAGCGGAACGGCGACGCCGGCGCGGTCTGCGTCCACGACGGCCGGCGGCCGGTCAGCTCACGCACGTCGAGCGCCTCGGCCGGGCCGACGGTGACCGTCGACGTCACCGGCGAGATCGACAGGACGTAGCGCGGCCGGCCGTCCGCGGCCGGGCGGTCCAGCTGCAGCCCGCGGCGCTGGCCGACGGTGTAGGCGTAGGCGCCGTCGTGCCGCCCGACCTCGGTGCCGTCCGCGTCGACGATCGGGCCCTCCGCCGCGCCGATCCGCTCGCGCAGCCAGCCGCCGGTGTCCCCGGTCGGGATGAAGCAGACGTCGTGCGAGTCCGGCTTGGCAGCGACGGCGAGTCCGCGGGTGGCCGCCTCGGCCCGGATCTGCTCCTTCGCCGACCCGCCGCACGGGAACATCGACCGCGCGAGCTGCTCCCGGGTCAGGACGCCGAGCACGTAGGACTGGTCCTTGCCGTGGTCGACGGCGCGGTGCAGCTCCCGCCCCCCGGGTCGGTCGACGATCCGGGCGTAGTGGCCGGTGCACAGCGCGTCGAAGCCGAGGGCCACCGCCTTGTCGAGCAGCGCGGCGAACTTGATCCGCTCGTTGCAGCGCAGGCACGGGTTGGGCGTGCGCCCCGCGGCGTACTCCGCGACGAAGTCGTCGATGACCGCTGCCTGGAACGGCGCGGCGAAGTCCCATACGTAGAAGGGGATGCCGAGCACGTCGGCCGCCCGGCGGGCGTCGTGCGCGTCCTCGACCGTGCAGCAGCCGCGGGCGCCCACCCGCGAGCTGGCCGGCTTGGTCGAGAGTGCGAGGTGCACGCCGGTGACGTCGTGGCCGGCCTCGACCGCGCGCGCCGCGGCCACGGCGGAGTCGACGCCGCCGGACATCGCGGCGAGGACCTTCACGGCGTCGGGAGGACCGGCACCGGCGCGGCGTGCACCGGCGGGGAGGTGAGCCCGGCCTTCTGCGCGCGCTCCACGACCGGCACGATGGCGTCGAGCAGCGCGCGGACGTCGGCCCTGGTGGTCGTCGTGCCGAGGCTGAACCGCAGCGAGCCGCGCGCGAGGTCCTCGGGGAGGCCCATAGCGAGCAGCACGTGGCTCGGCCGCGCAACACCCGCCGTACAGGCCGACCCCGTCGAGCACTCGATGCCGCGGGCGTCGAGCAGCAGCAGCAGCGAGTCGCCCTCGCAGCCGGGGAACGACAGGTGGGCGTTGCTGGCCAGCCGGTGCACGGGGTCGCCGTTGTAGGACGCACCGGGTACGGCGGCGAGCACCCCGTCGACGAGGTGGTCGCGCAGCGAGCCGATATCGAACGACCGGCTGTCGGTCTCCCGCACCGCGATCGTGACCGCCGCAGCGAGCCCCACCGCGCCCGGCGTGTCGAGCGTGCCGGACCGCACGTCGCGCTCCTGACCGCCGCCGTGCAGCAGCGGGGTGCACGCCACTCCGGTGCGCAGGAGCAGTGCGCCCACGCCGCGCGGGCCGCCGAGCTTGTGGCCGCTGATCGTCAGCGCGTCGGCGCCGGAGGCGGCGAAGTCGACCGGCAGCAGGCCGACCGCCTGGACGGCGTCGGTGTGGAACGGCGCGCCGGCCGCGCGGGCCAGCGCCGCCAGCTCGACGACCGGCTGCACCGTTCCGACCTCGTTGTTTGCCCACATCACCGTGACCAGCGCGACGTCGTCGTCGAGGGCGTCCCGCAGGGCGTCGGTGCTGACCCGCCCCAGCGCGTCGACCGGCAGCCAGGTGACCTCCGCGCCGTCGTGCGCGACCAGCCACTCGACCGCGTCGAGCACGGCGTGGTGCTCGACGGAGCTCGCGATGATCCGCCGGCGGGCGGGGTCGGCCTCCCGGCGTGCCCAGTAGATCCCCTTGACCGCGAGGTTGTCGCTCTCGGTGCCCCCGCCGGTGAAGATGACCT
>DASQMY010000298.1:0-4150 GCA_035645255.1 Mycobacteriales bacterium | reverse complement strand
GGCGCTGGCACGGGGTGATCACCCCGTGCCAGCGCCGAAGCGTGGTCAGAAGCGCTCGGTCGGCTGGTAGGTGCCCCAGACTTCGCGCAAGGTGTCGCACACCTCGCCGACCGTCGCCCGCGCCCGCAGCGCGTCCTTCATCGGGAACAGCACGTTGGCGTCGCCCGCCGCGGCAGCCCGGATCTCGCCGAGCGCGCGGCGTACCGCGTCGTCGTCGCGCTCCGCCCGCAGCTGCGCGAGCCGCGCCGCCTGCTCCTTCTCGATGTCGGGGTTGACCCGCAGCGGCTCATGGCGCTCCTCCGACTCGGCCGCGAAGCGGTTGAGCCCGACGACGACCCGCTCACCCGAGTCGATGCCTAGAGCCATCTGGTACGCCGACCGCTCGATCTCGGTCTTCTGGAAGCCCTGCTCGATCGCGGCGACGGCGCCGCCGCGCTCCTCGACCTGCGCCATGAGCTCGCGGGCGGCGCGCTCGACGTCGTCGGTCATCGCCTCGATCGCGTAGGAGCCGGCGAACGGGTCGACGGTCGCCGTGACGTCCGTCTCGTAGGCGAGCACCTGCTGCGTGCGCAGCGCGAGGGTCGCCGCCTTCACCGAAGGAAGCGCCAGCGCCTCGTCGTAGGAGTTGGTGTGCAGCGACTGCGTGCCGCCGAGGACCGCACCGAGCGCCTGCAGCGCGACGCGGACGAGGTTGACCTCCGGCTGCTGCGCGGTCAGCTGCACGCCCGCGGTCTGCGTGTGGAAGCGCAGCATCAGCGACTTGGGGTTCTTGGCTCCGAACTCGTCGCGCATCACCCGGGCCCAGATCCGCCGGGCGGCCCGGAACTTCGCGACCTCCTCGAGCAGCGTCGTCCGGGCCACGAAGAAGAACGCCAGCCGCGGCCCGAAGTCGTCGACGTCCAGCCCGGCCTTGATCGCGGCCCGGACGTACTCGACGCCGTCGGCGAGGGTGAACCCCACCTCCTGCACCGGCGACGCACCCGCCTCCGCCATGTGGTAGCCGGAGATCGAGATGGTGTTCCACCGCGGCAGCTCGGTCTTGCAGTAGCCGAAGATGTCGGTGGTCAGCCGCAGCGAGTGCGCGGGCGGGTAGATGTAGGTGCCGCGCGCGATGTACTCCTTGAGCACGTCGTTCTGGATCGTGCCGTTGAGCTTGTCGCCGGCCGCGCCCTGCTCCTCGGCGACCAGCTGGTAGAGCAGCAGCAGCACGGCGGCCGGCGCGTTGATCGTCATCGACGTCGAGATCTGGTCGAGCGGGATGCCGTCGAAGAGCAGCCGCATGTCGTCGATCGAGTCGATCGCTACGCCGACCTTGCCGACCTCGCCGTGGGCGGCCGTGTTGTCGCTGTCGAAGCCCATCTGGGTCGGCAGATCGAACGCGACCGACAGGCCCGTCGTACCGGCGACAGTCAGCGCGTGGTAGCGCTCGTTGGACTCGCGGGCCGTGCCGAAGCCGGCGTACTGCCGCATCGTCCACGGCCGGCCGGTGTACATCGACGGGTAGACGCCGCGCGTGTAGGGGAACTCGCCGGGCTCGCCGAGCTGCTCGGCCGGGGCCCAGCCGGCGGCGTCGTCGGGGCGGTAGACCGGCTTGATCGGCAGGCCGGACTCTGAGGTGCGGTCTTCGCCCACTGCGGCTGCCATCCCGTCTCGTTCGAGACTGCGATGCTATCGGCGCAGGGTCGACGCCTCGAACCCGTGGCCGGGTAGCGTGCGGCGCATGCCTACCCTCCACGTGCTGCGCGTGTTCACCGACGAGTCCGCCGAGTGGGGCAACCCGCTCGGTGTCTTCCTCGACGGCGCTGCTGTCCCGGAGGCGCGCCGGCAGGCGGTCGCGGCGAACCTCGGTTTCAGCGAGACGGTGTACGTCGACGACGCGGCGGCCGCCCGCGTGCGGATCTTCACGCCGGCAGACGAGCTGCCGTTCGCCGGCCATCCGCTCGTCGGGACGAGCTGGCTGCTCACGTCGACCGGTGCCGCGGCGACGCAGCTGCGGCCGCCGGCCGGCGTCGTCGACACCTGGTCGGACGGCGACCAGACCTGGATCCGGGCCCGTGCCGACTGGGGGCCGGACTGGGAGCTCATCGAGCTCGACGACCCGCGGACGGTCGCTGCGATGCGCGAGCCGACCGGGCTTGAGCACGACCACGTCGTGTACTGGTCGTGGGTCGACGCGCACAACGGCATAGTGCGCGCGCGCGCGTTCGACTCGCTGATGGGGATCGCCGAGGACGAGGCGACCGGCTCCGCGGCGCTGCTGCTCGCCGTACAGCTCGGCCGGGCGATCGAGATCTGGCAGGGCAACGGATCGCTGCTGTACGCGCGGCCGGTGGCCGACGGGGTGGGTGAGGTCGGTGGCCGGGTCGCGCTGGTGGAGACTCGCGACCACGCGGGCTAGCGCCCGGTTCGGACGGTTTCGGCACCGTCGTCTGCGGCTTTCCGCGAAGAACGGTGCCGAAATGCTTCATGGGGTGCGCTCGCGGACGGCGCTGTCCCCAGATTCCCCGCGCGAGACGCACGGACCCGCCGCGATCGGGGACGATGTGCCGGTGAGCCCGTTGCCCCCCGCCGCCGAGACGCTGCGCGCCGTCGTGGCCGAGATGGTCGGCGGTGAGCCCCGAGAGGGGCAGCGGGCCATGGTGCAGGCGGTGGCGGCCGCGATCGAGGGTGAGCAGCACCTGCTGGTGCAGGCGGGCACCGGCACCGGCAAGTCGCTCGCCTACCTGGTCCCGGCGATCTGCTCGGGCAAGCGGGTGGTCGTCTCCACCGCGACGAAGTCGCTTCAGGAGCAGCTGGTCGGCAAGGACCTGCCGTGGCTGGCCGACACCCTCCACCGGCGGTACGGCGTCGAGGTCGACTTCGCGCTGCTCAAGGGCCGGTCCAACTACTACTGCCGGGTCCGCGGCGGCGACGCGCTCGACGACCCGGAGCTGATCACCTACGACGCCGACGTCTACGGCGAGGTCCGCGCGCTCACCGAGTGGGCCAAGGACAGCGAGACCGGCGACCGGTCGGACGCCGCCGTGCCGGCGAGCGAGCGCGCCTGGCGCGCGGTGTCGATGCCGCCGGGCGAGTGCCCGGGCCGGGCGAAGTGCGGCCGGGCTGCGGAGTGCTTCGCCGAGCTGGCCCGCGACCGGGCGGGGCTCGCCGACATCGTCGTCGTCAACCACCACCTGCTCGCGCTCGACCTGCTCTCGGAGGGCCAGGTCCTCCCCGAGCACGCCGTGACGATCGTCGACGAGGCGCACGAGCTCGCCGACATCGTCACCGATGTGGTCGGCGCGACGTGCACGCCGGCCTCGCTCGACCGGCTGGCGACCCGGACCAGGTCCTACGTCGAGGCCGACGACGCCGACACGCTGGCCGAGGCGCTGGAGACCTTCGGCGACGCGCTCCGCGGCGCACCGGGCGGCCGGCTCCGGTCGCTGCCCGCAGAGCTCGCCGGCGCCGGCGTCACGGCACGGGCCGCGCTGAACCACGCGATGCAGCAGCTGCAGCCGACGAAGACCCTCGACGAGGACGTCGCTGCCAAGCAGCTGGCAGTCAGGTCCGCGCTGGTCGCCATGGTCGAGGTCATCGACCGCGCCACCAGCGGCGGCGACGACGACGTCATCTGGGTGGAGCGCGGGATGGTCACCCGTGACAGCAGGCTGCGGATCGCGCCGCTCGACGTCGGCCCGCTGCTGGCCGAGCGGCTGTTCGAGTCCACGACGGTGATCGCGACGTCGGCGACGCTCACCGTCGGTGGCGCGTTCGACATCCCGGCCCGCCGGCTCGGCCTCGACCCGGCGGTCGAGGTGATGTCGTCGCTGCGCCCGTCCGCGGAGTGCTGGCAGGGCATGGACGTCGGCAGCCCGTTCGACTTCCGCGCGCAGGGGATGCTCTACGTGCCGCGCCGCTTCCCAGCCCCGTCCGGGCCGACCGCGGTCGACCACGCGGCCGCCGTCCTCGACGAGCTGACCGCGCTGATCGAGGCCGCGGGCGGGCGCACGCTCGCCCTCTTCACGACGACGCGCGCGGTGATGGCCGCCGCGGAGACGCTGCGGGCGCGGCTCGACCTGCCGATGCTGGTCCAGGGCGAGGCGCCGCCGCGGACGCTGGTCCGGCAGTTCGCCGAGGATGACGCGAGCTGCCTGTTCGCGACGACCAG
>DASQMY010000297.1:0-4453 GCA_035645255.1 Mycobacteriales bacterium | reverse complement strand
CGCCGCGGCGGCCACGGCCGCGGCGCCCGCGGCGGCGGCGGCGCGAGGCGGCGGAGTCGTCGTCGGCGTCGTCGCCGGTCGACTCGACGTCGGCGGCTGCGCTCGCGTCGGCGTCGTCAGTGGCGGCCGTCGGGGCGTCGGCGTCCGGTGTCGCGGTGGCGTCGTCGGCGACCACCATCCGCGGACGGCGAGTGCGGGTGCGCGGCGCTGGTGCCGGCTCGTCGTCAGCCGGCGCGTCGGCGACCTCGACCGACGGCGGCTGGAAGACCGCGGCCGGCGGCTGGAAGGTCACGGCCGGCGGCGCCTTGCGGGTCCGCTTCGCCGGCTTCGCCGCCTCGGCGGCCGCCAGCTCGGCTGCGGCGAGCTCCGCGGCGGCCACAGCCGCGGCGTCGCCGTCCGGGTCGGCGGCCTCTGTCACGACGGGCGCCGGCACGTCCGCGACCTTCTTGCGCGGCGTGCGCTTGCGCGCGGCCTTGACCGGCGCGGCGTCCGCCGTACCGGCGTCGTCGCTGCCGGCTGCGGCGGCTGCCGTCGAGGCGTCGACGTCGGGCGTCGCGACCGCTGTGTCGGCGACGTTCTTGCGCGGGGTGCGCTTGCGCGGGGTCTTCGCCGCCGGGGCGCCGTCGTCGGCTGCTGTCGCGGCTGGGGTGGTGTCGGTGGTGCTCTGGTCGTCCTGCAAAGTGGTGTTCCTCCGGTCATGCTCCCGGGCGCGAGGTGGACGCGGCCGCTCAGGAGCTCACGTTGTGTGGCCCGGGTGCTGCGCACCCGGAAGTCGTCGTGCCTGGCCTAGGCGTAGCTCTGCGCCGCTGCGGCCGTGTCGGCCGCCAGCGGGTCGAGCAGGCGCCCCGCGTCGTCGAGCAGGCCCTGCGCCAGGCGAGTCGCCTCGGCCGGCGCGGTGGGCTCTAGCCCGGCCACGGAACGCAGCCCCGACAGAACGTCGTCGGGTCGGACGGCAGGCGTCAGGTGCCGTACGACGAGGCGAAGTATCGCACAACGGGCACCCGGAGCGTCTCCGGCGGTCGGCGTGTCCGCTTCCGCGGCCGCCGCGACGACCGCCGCGCGCGCGTCCAGCAGGCGCCGGCCGTCCTTCATCAGCCGCTCCACCGGGACGGTCTCCTGCGCCAGGAAGGTGGCCACCGCGGCGGCCAGGTCCGGCTCGTCAACGCCCGGCAGCCGGACCCGCCACTGGGACGCCTGGATCCGGTCGGCGAGCGATCCCCCGGCCGACTCGACGCACTCGAGGACGTCGAGGCCGGGCGGCAGGCTCTCGTCCAGGGCCGCGCGTACGGCGGCCGGGTCGCAGCGGGTCGCCAGCCCGATCTCCAGGTACTCGGCCTCGCTGGCCACCCCGGTCGGCGCCGCGCCGACGTAGGAGATCTTCGGGTGCGGCGAGAACCCGGCCGAGTAGGCCATCGGCACCCGCGCCCGGCGCAGCGCGCGCTCGAACGCCCGCGCGAAGTCGCGGTGGCTGGTGAACCGGAGCCGGCCACGCTTGGTGTAGCGGACCCGCAGCCGCTGCACGGTCGGCGGCGGCGGCGGGCCGTCCGGCGTACGGGCCACTAGGTCTTCTTGGCGAGCGGCGGCGTTACCGACAGCGGCAGCAGCGTCTTGCCGGTCGGCCCCACCTGGATCTCGGTGTTCATGCCGGGGCAGACGCCGCAGTCGAAGCACGGCGTCCACCGGCAGTCGTCGAGCTCGGTCCCGCCCAGTGCGTCCTGCCAGTCGGACCAGAGCCAGTCCTTCTCGAGGCCGGAGTCGAGGTGGTCCCAGGGCAGGACCTCGGTCTCGGTGCGCTCGCGCGTGGTGTACCAGGCGACGTCGACGCCGGCCTGCTCGGCGCTGTCCATCCAGCGCTGGAAGCTGAAGTGCTCGCTCCACCCGTCGAAGCGGCCGCCGTTCTCCCAGACCCGCTTGATGACTGCGCCGACCCGGCGGTCGCCGCGGGCGAGCAGTCCCTCGATCGTGCCCGGCTTGCCGTCGTGGTAGCGGTAGCCGATCGCCTTGTCGCGGCCGAGGGCGTCGCGCAGCAGCCTGAGCCGGCGGTCAGTGGTCTCGTGGTCGAGCTGCGCGGCCCACTGGAACGGGGTGTGCGGCTTCGGCACGAACCCGCCGATCGAGACTGTGCAGCGGATGTCCTTCTGCCCGGTGGCGGCGCGACCGGCCTTGATGACGTTCTTGGCCAGCGTCGCGATCTGCAGGACGTCCTCGTCGGTCTCCGTCGGGAGTCCGCACATGAAGTAGAGCTTGACCTGCCGCCAGCCGCCCTCGTAAGCCGTCGTCACTGTGCGGATGAGGTCCTCCTCGGTCACCGTCTTGTTGATGACCTTGCGGAGCCGCTCGCTACCGCCCTCGGGGGCGAACGTCAGCCCGCTGCGGCGGCCGTTTCGCGAGAGCTCCTGCGCGAGCGTGACGTTGAAAGCGTCGACCCGGGTGCTCGGCAGGCTCAGCGAGACCTGGTCGTCGGCGTACCGGTCGGCGAGCCCGTGGGCCACCTCAGCGATCTCGCTGTGGTCGGCGCTGGACAGGCTGAGCAGCCCGACCTCCTCGAAGCCGGTCGCGTTGAGGCCGCGCTCGACCATCTCGCCGATGCCGGTGATGCTGCGCTCGCGGACCGGCCGCGTGATCATGCCGGCCTGGCAGAACCGGCAGCCGCGCGTGCAGCCGCGGAAGATCTCCACGCTCATCCGCTCGTGCACGGTCTCCGCCAGCGGGACGAGCGGCTGCTTCGGGTAGGGCCAGCTGTCGAGGTCCATGACCGTGCGCTTCTGCACGCGGAACGGCACGCCAGGTCGGTTGGGCACGACGCGCTGGATCCGGCCGTCCTTGAGGTAGTCGACCTGGTAGAACCGCGGCACGTAGACGCCGGGGCGGCTCGACAGGCGCAGCAGCAGCTCGTCGCGGCCGCCCGGCCGGCCCTCCGCCTTCCAGGCCCGGACGACCTCGGTGATGTCGAGGACCGCCTCCTCGCCGTCGCCGAGCACCGCGCAGTCGATGAAGTCGGCGATCGGCTCGGGGTTGAACGCCGCGTGCCCGCCGGCCACGACGACCGGGTCGTCGAGGCCTCTGCGGCTTGCCTCCAGCGGGATGCCGGCGAGGTCGAGCGTGTTGAGCATGTTGGTGTAGCCGAGCTCGGTGCTGAAGCTGATCCCGAGCACGTCGAACGCCTTGACCGCCCGGTGCCCGTCGACTGTGAACGCCGGGATGCCGCTCTCGCGCATGAGCTTCTCGAGGTCCGGCCACACGCAGTACGCCCGCTCGGCCAGCACCCGGTGCGCCTCGTTGAGCACCTCGTAGAGGATCATGACGCCCTGGTTGGGCAGCCCCACCTCGTACGCGTCCGGGTAGAGCAGCGCCCACCGCACGTCAGCCGCGTCCCAGTCCTTGACCTGCGCGTTGAGCTCCCCGCCGACGTACTGCACCGGCTTCTGGACACGCGGCAGCAGCGGCTCCAGTCGGGGGAAGAGCGACTCGCCGGCGTGCATCTGAACGGACAACACGAACCCTTCGATAGATCGCGTCCAGGGTACCCCGCGGCGTCCGCTGCCCGACGGCTGGGTGACGACCTGGGTGACCTGGTGCCGCTCCGGAGCGGCGTGAACTCACCCGGGAACTACCCCAGGACTTCGGGGGGCGGGCGGGCGGACGGGCGGGCGGGGCGCTAGTCGTGACTGCGCATGTGCACGTTCTGCAGCAGCCCGATCGCCATCATGTTGGCGAACATCGACGAGCCGCCGTACGACACGAACATCAGCGGCAGGCCGGTCACCGGCATGATCCCCATCGTCATGCCGATGTTGACGAAAGCCTGGAAGGCGAACCAGGACACCACCCCGGCCGCGACCAGCGCTCCGAACGGATCACCGGCGTTGGCCGCGATCCGCAAGCCGCGCCAGATCACGAAAGCCAGCATCAGCAGGATGATCCCGCTCCCGGCGAAGCCGAGCTCCTCCCCCGCGACGGTGAAGACGAAGTCGGTCTGCTGCTCGGGGACGTACTCGCCGCGGGTCTGCGTGCCCTTGAACAGCCCGGTGCCCCACATGCCGCCCGAGCCGATGGCGATCTTGGCCTGGTTGGTGTTGTAGCCGGTCTTGCCGAGGTCGGAGCTGGGCTTGGCGAAGCTGGTGAGCCGGTCCTCCTGGTAGCCCTTCAGCATGTCGAAGTGCAGGATCCCCCAGCCGGCGGTAACCCCGCACAGCACCAGGCCGACGACCCACCTGCTCGGCGCACCCGACACCGCGATCACGCCGAGGATCGCGAAGACCAGCACCATCGCGGTCCCGAAGTCCGGCTGCAGCAGGATCAACGCCATCGGTACGGCGGCCAGCGCGAGCACCAGGACCACGTCGACGTCGCGCGGGTCGGCCTCGTTGTCGCGCTTCTCGCCGAGGATCATCGCCATGCCGACGATCAGCGCGACCTTGGCGAACTCCGACGGCTGCACCTGGAACCCGCC